>JAFTAU010000091.1 GCA_017455435.1 Lachnospiraceae bacterium
CCGTAGTATAATGTATACAAAAAGAAGGAGGAACTAAGAAATGGGTCTTAAGGATAATTGGAAAGACGTAGGAAAAGGACTCGGCAAATCGTTTGCCGGATTGGGAAAATCCATTGTTAAATCAGTGAAAGAGGGCGCAAATCGTGCGACGGGAGACGAGCCGCTGGATGAAAACGGCAATCCCGTCAGAACCGATCTGCGTGAAACCTGGAGTGAGGTCGGACACAGCTTCGGAGAAACGGGTAAAGCGCTCGGAAAAGCGGCGGCCGGAACAGCCAAAAAGGTCGCGGATTCGGTAGAAGAAGCAGACGAGAAGGATTCCGAATAATCAACAGACTCCGTAACGGCAGTTCCGGTGGTTACAGTCGGCTCCGGACTATCCGCATCCGTATTACCAAGCGAAGCAACCATCGCATAAACGGCCGCGATGGTATACATCATTTTCTTTATCGATTTTTTTGATTTTTTCTTTATGGGCGTATATCTGTATTCACCGGGTCCGGTTATTTCCGGAGCCGGTTTTGTATGCTCGGAAGAAGCTGCCGATCTAACCGGCGTAGTGCCCGCCGTGCCGCATATCTTTTCATGTTCGGCGCTTATGGGAAACTCCGCCGGAGGTCTTCCGAATTCATCATATTTGCTGTAAGAGCTTCTCATCCAAAACCTCAAAAACTATTTTTGATGAACGTCTACCTGAGGGAACGGGCACTCAATTCCAATGCTTCTCAGCCCGAGCAGCAGCTCGCGGTTCAGCATTCTGGAACCGGAATAAATATCCTGATCGTCAACCTCGGCGATAAACTTCAGGACTATAGCAGAATCGGCCAGCTCTTCAACGCCCAGATAAACAGGCTCGGAGATGAAAATATCAGTGTGGCGCTCAAAAATGTCTTTTGTGATTTCAGGGAGTCTGGCTTCCAGCGCCTCGATGTCAGTAGCGTATGGAATAGCGATAGTGCTGACTGCGCGGGAGGTATTGTCGGAACGATTCAAAATATTTCCCATGGCGGAATTATTGACAATCTTTACATTGCCGCCGGCATCGGTGATGCAGGTGGAGCGAATGCCCATGCTGGTGACTCTGCCTCTAAAGCCGTCGACCTCGATATAATCGCCTACATTGTACTGGTTTTCAAAAATCATAAAAATACCGGTCACAAGATCGGCAATCAGGCTTTCGGCGCCAAAACCGATGACCAGAGCAATGATTCCGACGCCCGCGACGATGGTTCCGATATCCGCGCCGAGAATCGTCAGCACCCAGCAGATGATAGCTATCGCGGCAATATAGCGGAGAGCGTTGCCGAAAATGCTTATAAGAGTGAGGGTGCGGGATTTTTCACTTTTGATAAAGCTGAGAATGAGCAACAGAAGATTTTCGACAGCCAGAACCATTACTACCGCGATAACGATGCGAAGCAGAGTTTTGAGATCAAAACTAAAGCCGGAAAAAGCGCTCTTGAATGATTCAAAGGCGCCGGCTCCTTTGCCGATAAAGTAAAATGCCGCGCACAAAACCAGACATACAATAAGCTTGATTATTGATTTTGCGCTGTTGAGTTTTTTCATATCAAAAGCCTCCTGAATATACTTAGGGCTCAGCAGCAGTACATTCTGCCGTATCCGTAGCCGCAGGAATTGCAGCAGAGGTTCAGGGCGCAGCAGGACAGGCAATATTTTGACAGATTTGCGCCGCGGCCGAAGCTGCCGCCGCTTTGCCTGTACCAGGAACCGCCGTTTTCAAGACGCGAGAGGAGATTGTCATAATCGGGATTGTCAGGATCCATAGAGTGAGCCTGCCGGGCGTGCTCCAGTGCTGTGACGTTGTTTCCCAGAGCAGAGTTTGCAATGGCACTGAGATAATACCACATGGCGGGACGATCCCTCATGGATTCCAGCACATTGAGCGCCTCACGGTAATTGCCCGAATTGATATACGTGGTTGCGGAATTAAGGCGCGAGGCCGTTTCCGCGTCAAATTTTTCGCTTGAAGAATAAGAAGAACCAGCCTGACCGCCCCCGCCGAAATCCCCCCAGAATCCGCCGAAGGGCCCCCAGCCAAAGCCTCCGAAGCCACCCTGCTCGTAACTGCCCTGACCGTAGCCGCCCTGATTATAACCGCCGTAGCCCTGACTGTAGCCTCCTGACTGTCGGCTGCCATAGCCGCCGCGCACACCCTGTTCACGCTCCCGGATGATCTGCTCATAGGCCTGCTGGACCTCTTTGAATTTTTCTTCCGCCTGAGCCTTGTTGGGGTTGTTGATATTTGCGTCGGGGTGGTACCGGCGGCTGAGCGTTCTGTATGCCTTTTTGATTTCCTCATCCGTAGCGGAAGAGGTGAGTCCCAAAACCTTGTAGGGGTCTACCATTATTTATCCTCTTTTGCGGTGATAAGGTCATATTTGACCCAAACGCCGCTGTATATTATATTTCGTAGTATATCTGAATATTTTACTATGGGGAGCGCCTCAAAAGCAAGGGCGCACTCGCTCATCATCATATTTAATATGTCCGCGATTTTTTCATCGGTATAGTCGCCCGAAACCAGATTCCAGATATTATAGCTGCCTTTTTTCAGATCCTTTTCGCGGTCTTCGAAAGCGTCCATGAGATAAATGAATTTTCCCAGGAAAAATCCGAGCCTCCTTAGATCCGCGCTCCACTCATCGTCGTTAGGTGAGAGAATTTCGGAGAGCATTTCGCCGGTCAGACCGGCCACGCGGTCAATGTCGGTGGATTTTTTGTCCTCGGCGCGGCGCAGCCTGCAAATGCAGCCGGCAACCGCCGAAAACTGCCTCGGGTAACGCTCCTTCAGGGATGAGATATTGCCCGCCAGAAGCTTTTGCATAGCGCGGCTTTTTACGTCATGCTCGTCAATCCAGTTGTCACGCAGGCTGAAATAGCTGAGAAGAACATTCATATCAGCGGCGTAGTCGATATAGACGTTGCTGAAATAATCCTGCTTTTTTGTGGGGTGAAGAGAGCAGAACCGCCTGCCGCTCTCTGATTGAGGCTCATAAAGAGCGCTGAGCAGCAGAGCGGCAAATGTCATATCATACGACAGTGTAAGCTGCCCGATGCGCCCGTAGCGCGCAGCAAGAGAATGACACAATCCGCAGTAAAAAGCGTGGTAGGCGTCATAATCCTTTAGTTTTAATTCCGGTTTATTTACAGTTATATATCCAAACATTTCAGGTCTTTTTTATAAAACGCGTCCGGCACCTGGGACAGGTTATTTCGATGCGGCCGCGGCCTCTGGGAACTCTGACACGCTGCGAGCATTTGGGACATTTGAAGACTTTTTTTGTCTTGTCCGCGGCGGAGCGGTTTCCTTTGAAAAAGCCGATAATGCGTCCTTTTGTCCTCAAAAACCATTGATTGATTTTGTACTGTCTGGTGTGATTGCGTGAAAAAATCCGGACAAGATTCAAAATGATGATAACCAGCGCGACGAGATTTACGATGCGGGATATGAGGGAAATGACAACGTTTCCTGAAAAGAAATTCAGAATAAATTCGGAAAGCATCAAAAACAGCGAAAGATAAAGCATAAAGCGGGACAGCTCGTCCACGCCGTATCTTCCTGCCATAAATCTGTTTAATCGTTCACGCATAACAGCCTCCGCGGTTTACAAATCTTTGACGATTATTATATAGGAAATCGAGCCCGGAAATTATTAAATATTTAGAAAGTTTTGGTGAAAGGGCTTTTCAAATTCAATTTTGACCGCCGCGCGCATTTGTGTTATACTTTTACGCGGTTAGTAAAAATAGTCAGCGAGAAAGCTTTTATGAATTATATTGTATTCGATCTTGAGTGGAATCAAAGTCCGGGCGGCAAAGCAAAAGAAAATCCCAAACTGCCTTTTGAAATAATCGAAATAGGGGCCGTTAAGCTAAACGAAAACAGAGAACAGATTGACAGCTTTCAGGAGATTGTAAGACCTCTTGTTTATCATCATCTGCATTTCAGAATGAAGGAAGTTGTTCCCGTAACCGAGGAAGAGCTCATGCGCGCCAGGACTTTTTCGCGTGTGGCGCGGGATTTTCTCAAATGGTGCGGCGACGAGGAGTTTACGTTTGTGACGTGGGGAAACCTCGACGTGATGGAGCTCCAGCGCAATATGGACTACTACCGCATTCCTAATCCCTTCCCGAAGCCCCTCATTTATATCGACCTCCAAAAACTCTACAGTATCAGATACTCCGACGGCAAAAAGCGCCTCGCCCTCGAACAGGCAGTGGACGAGATTGGCATTCCAAAGGACATCCCTTTCCACAGGGCGCTCGACGACGCCTATTATACGGCGCAGGTTATGCATGCAATGGATTACGAGGCAGTGAAAGAATACACCTCGGTGGATTATTTCAGACTCCCCCTCACTAAATCCGAAGAAATATATCTCACGTTTCCTACGTATTCAAAATATGTTTCACGCGTATTTGCAAACAAGAACCGGGCTATGCAGGACAAGTCCGTGGCGGCTATTTCATGCCCTAAATGCAAGCTGCCCGTATGGAAAAAGATCAGATGGTTTTCAACCGGAACGAGCGGCGTTTACCTGGGACTGGCAAAATGCCCGCGTCACGGCTATATCAAAGGAAAAATCAGACTCAAAAAGCTGCCCGACGACAGCGTTTATGCGGTGAAAACAATCAAAAACGTGGACTCCGAAACAGCGGAAGAGATAAGAAAAAAACGGCTCGCCCTGCGTGAAAAACGCCGTCGAGACCGTCATTCAAAATAATTATTATCTTTTTCTCCTCTTTTTTCTGTTCCTTCGTTTTCTGCGGCTGCCGTTGATAAAACGGTTTATGGCAATGCCAAAAACAACGATTACAGCAACAGCGATTCCGGCGATTATCAGGGCTTTTTTTATGCTGCCCTTTTCATCGGAGGCGCTTTCTATATCCACATCGCCGTCCACAGAGCTTTTCCCGAGAAAATCATAATCTCCCGTGTTTTCGGTGTTGACAGTCAGCGCCGCGGAGCCGATGGGAACTCCCTCGCACAAATACACAACCCTGCCTATCCGGCCGTTTTCAGATGCGGCATCGTCCCACACCATCTCTTTTGTGAGCGCAGGAAGGCCGAGCGAGGTCGGCAGCACCACTCCCGCCTCCCCGGAAACCGAGAGCGAGAGCACATTGGAAGAAAGAAACGCTTCACTGTTTCCTCCCGAGGCGAGAGAGGGATCAATTTCATTAATTCCGTAGAAGGTATAATTGTTAAAACCGAATTCAAAAAGCTCTGTCGAAGATTTTGCACGTTCCTTTGCGGAAGAGCAGTGCATTGTCACGCAAATCAGGCGCATATTGTCCTTTTGCGCCGCGGTTATCAGTGTAAAACCCGCCAGCGAGGTGTAGCCCGTTTTTCCGCAGACGGCATATTTGTACTTTCCTTCGCCGCGCAGCAGGTCGTGCTTCATAAAAATCTTGAGCGGCTCGGAGTGCTTGTTTGTGGCGGGAATCAGATACTCGGTAGTGGAAGCTATTTCCACAAAATCCGGGAGGGTCATAGCCTCGCGCAGAATCAGCGCCATATCGTGGCAGGTGGTATAGTGATTCGGATTATTCAGGCCGGACGGATTTGCAAAATGAGTATTGGTGCAGCCGAGGGCGGACGCTTTTTTGTTCATCATTTCGGCAAAAGCCTCAATACTGCCGCCCACATGCTCCGCCAGTGCCTGCGCGACTTCGTTCGCGGACGCGACCAGCAGCGCATACAGACAGTCGCGCACGCTCATTATCTCGCCTTCGGTTCTGGCTATTCCTGAGCTGCCTTCTTCCAGATCGTGCGTGGCGCGGTAGGAAAAGGTGACGGAATCGTCAAGGCTGCAGTTTTCGATGACCAGCATCGCGGTCATTATCTTTGTGATGCTTGCGGGGTAGTAGGCCTCATCGGAGTCTTTTGAATAAAGAACAGCTCCGCTCGCGGCGTCAATCAGAATGGCAGAGGGAGCGTCCACCTCAGGCGCTTCCGGGTGCCCGGGTGCCTGCGTCACGTCTATCAGCTCGCCGTAGGCATGCGGCTCCGGCTCTGCAAAAACGCTGCCGGGAAAAACCAGCGCCGCAAAGACGCAAACAGCAATAATGATTATTGTCAGCCTGTTTTTCATAGCTCAGATTTTAACATTTCATCAATAACTTGGCAATAACCGGGGGGCGCCGAAAATTTTCTCTTTTATCACCCCTCCCATCTTGAAAAAATAGACGCTTTCCATTATTATGAATAAAGCGTAAAGCGCAAAGCAATCATTGATTGTTTTCGATTTTTTTTAGGAGGAACCGTTATGCTCTCTATGTCAATGGATATCGGTATTGACCTCGGAACGGCGAGCGTTCTCATATATATCAAAGGCAAGGGAATAGTGCTCAAAGAGCCGTCCGTTGTCGCTTATGACCGTGATACAAACGAAATAAAAGAAATCGGAGAAGAAGCACGCAAGATGATCGGACGCACTCCGGGCAATATTGTGGCCGTCCGTCCGCTGCGTCAGGGCGTCATTTCGGATTATGACATTACCGAAAAAATGCTCAAATACTTCATCAAAAAAGCGATGGGCAGACGTACCATCCGTAAGCCGCGCATAGCCGTGTGCATTCCCAGCGGAGCCACCGAAGTCGAAAAAAAGGCCGTCGAGGACGCCACCTATCAGGCCGGCGCCAGACAGGTCAGTATCATAGAGGAGCCTGTCGCAGCCGCTATAGGAGCCGGCATTGACATTTCAAAGCCCTACGGAAATATGATAGTGGATATCGGCGGCGGCACCACTGATATAGCCATCATTTCACTGGGCGGCGCTGTTGTCAGCAGCTCGGTAAAGGTGGCCGGAGACGATTTTGACGACGCAATAGTGCGTTACATCAGAAAGAAACACAATCTCCTCATCGGAGAGCGTACCGCCGAAGAAATAAAGATAGCCATCGGCTGCGCCTATCCGCGCCCCGAGATGCTTACCATGGACGTCCGCGGCCGCAACCTCGTGACCGGTCTTCCAAAAACCATCACCGTCACATCGGACGAAATGATGGAAGCCCTTACAGAGCCGGCGGCAAAGATAGTAGAGGCCGTTCACAATGTCCTGGAACGCACTCCTCCGGAGCTGGCGGCCGATATTTACGAGAGAGGCATCGTCATGACGGGCGGCGGCAGCCTGCTGGGCGGACTTGACGAGCTGATAGAAGAAAAAACCGGCATCAATACCATAGTTGCCGATGACGCCCCCACCGTAGTGGCGATAGGAACAGGAAAATTCATCGAGTTTATTCATAACAAAGACAAAGAGGAATATTAAGCTTTTATGAACAGCGATACCGTGACCGGGTTTATCAATCACATCATTTATCAGAATCCCGAAAACGGTTACACGGTATTGGAGCTTATGGGAGGCGGAGATACGGTGACCGTGACGGGAAATCTCGGCAGGGTCAGCGAGGGTGAATCCCTGATATGCAGAGGATATTTTACCACCCATCCGGTCTACGGTGAGCAGTTCAGATGCGAAAGCTACGAAGTGACGGAGCCCGAAGACCTCGAATCCATCGAGAGGTATCTGGGCTCCGGCGCTATAAAGGGCATCGGCCCGTCGCTGGCGGCGCGTATCGTAAAAGAGTTCGGAGACGACACGCTGAGGGTTCTGGACGAAGAACCGGAGCTGCTTTCGAGGGTGCGCGGCATCAGTGCCAACGGCGCAAGAGAGATTGCCATGCAGGTCTCCGAAAAGCGCGAGCTCCGCAGCGCCATGATATATCTTCAAAAATTCGGGATTTCTCTGGCGCTTTCCGTTAAGATTTACGAAGAATACGGAAACGACGTTTATAACATTCTAAAAACCAATCCCTACGCGATTGCAGATGATATCACCGGTGTGGGATTTCATATTGCCGACGATATCGCAAAGCGTATCGGCTTTTCCGCCGACAGCGATTTCAGAATCAGAAGCGGCATCTACTACGCGCTTGTGGGCGCGGTTTCAGACGGTCACGTCTATTTGCCGGAGATGGAACTCTACGAAAGAGCTGCGGAGCTGCTCGGCTGTGAGCCGGAGCGCTTTTCGGACGCTCTGACTGAGCTGGTAATTGACAAAAAAATAGTGAAAGCGGAAAGAGACGGAGAGGATGTCATCTACGCGGCGCCGTACTACTATATGGAGCTTTATACGGCGAAAAAACTCGCGGATCTGAACGTCACATACAGCCTCGACGAAGAAAAAATTGACCGCGTAATGTCTCTTCTGATAGATGATGAGGATTTTGAACAGGACGAGGATCAGCGCAGTGCCGTGTGCTGTGCGGTTTCACACGGCGTGACCGTCATCACGGGCGGGCCCGGCACCGGAAAGACCACTACAATAAATGCCATTATCAGGGTTTTCGAGGAAGAAGGCCTGCAGGTGGCACTCGCCGCGCCCACGGGCAGAGCCGCAAAACGCATGACGGAGGCCACCGGCTATGAGGCAAAGACCATTCACCGCCTGCTGGAGTTTCAGGGCGGCGATGATGCCGACACCTCATCGGTCCGTTTTATGAGAAACGAGCAAAATCCGCTGGATGCCGATGTTATTATTATTGACGAAACCTCGATGGTAGACATCTTTTTGATGCACAGCCTGCTTCGCGCAGTGCCGTACGGAGCCAGACTGATTCTGGTGGGCGACGCCAGCCAGCTCCCGTCCGTCGGCGCCGGAAACGTACTATGCGATATCATTGACTCCGGCTGCTTTGGCGTAGTTTCGCTGAAACGCATTTTCAGACAGTCCGACGCGGGGGACATTATAAAAAACGCCCACAAAATCGATGCCGGCGAGCCGGTCGATACAGAAAAAAAGAGCGATGATTTTTTGTTTATAAAAAGATATGACAGCGGCAGAATTCTGGGCAGCATCATTACTCTGGTAAAAGAAAAACTGCCGGATTACGTGCACTCGTCTCGGATGGAGATTCAGGTGCTCACGCCCATGCGGAAAGGCGCTCTGGGAGTAAATAATCTAAACAGGGTTCTGCAGGAGGCGCTTAATCCGCCGCTTCCGAACAAGCGTGAAAAGGAGCTTTCGCAGGGTATATTCCGCGAGGGCGACAAAGTCATGCAGATAAAAAACAATTACAAGATTGAATGGACCATGCGCAGCCCTAAAGGCTTCGTGATTCAGGAGGGGACCGGAATCTTTAACGGCGATATTGGCGTGATAAAATCCATCAATCTTTTTTCGGAGGAAATCGTGGTTTCCTTTGATGAAGGCAAAGAAGTGGTCTATCCGTTTAAAGGAGCGGAGGAGCTGGAGCTGGCGTATGCGCTGACCGTGCACAAATCGCAGGGCAGCGAATATCCCGCGGTGGTTCTGCCGCTGCTTTCGGGACCGAGACCGCTGATGAACCGCAATCTGCTGTATACCGCCGTTACCCGCGCAAAGGCCTGCGTATGCGTCGTGGGTTCACCTGAATGCTTTTTGGAAATGGCGGCAAATGACGAGGAGCAGAGGCGTTATTCGGGACTTGCCCAGTGCATACGGGAGACAGAAGCGTAGAGCAGCGCTTTTGAATTCCGGTACGGCTTTTCCGGAAAGGAGTATTTTGAAAGAGAGCATCATAAATAAATGCGTTGCGGGGCTTGTCGAAAGCCTGTATCCGCGGCGATGTCCCGCTTGCGACGGGCTTACAGATAAAATGGGGGAGCTTATTTGCGATAAATGCAGGAATGCGTTTTCGGCGGTGAGATCCCCGTTTTGTTTTATGTGCGGAAAAGAAATCGGAGAGGAGACGGAGGAATACTGCCGTGACTGCCGCCGTAATCCGAAGCCTTTTGTTAGAAACTACGCGCTTTTTAATTATGACGAAACGGCTCGTGCGTCTGTGATGCGATTTAAGAACGGCGGGCGGCGTGAATACGCCGGATATTATGCCGGTGAACTGTTAAGGCGTTTCGGCGGCGAGATAAATAAAGATAATTTTGATATTATCATCCCCGTTCCGGTGACGCCGGCCAAAAAGAGAGATCGAGGGTATAATCAGGCGGCGATTCTTGCAAAAGAAATCTGCCGCGCCACCGGCATTCCTGTTCGTGAGGATATTTTGATAAAGACCGGCGATACCGTTCAGCAAAAAGAACTCGGCAGGGAATCGCGCCGGAGGAACCTGAGAGGCGTTTTCAGGTCAACCATGAAACTGAATAGAGGCATCCGGATACTGCTTGTTGACGACGTTTATACCACGGGCAGCACCCTCAGCGCCTGCGCCCTGGCGCTCATGCGCGCCGGCGCCTCCCGCCCCCGCTCCGCCACAGTGTTTGTGGGAATGAGGGAATGAAGGGGGTGACTATGCGTTTAACAAGTGTTCCGCCCAAAATACTTCCTACTCCTTGACAGCAGTAGGTATTTATGTTAAATTACTGCTTGCGTTTTGAACGCGAAACAGTTGGAGAGGTATCGAAGTGGTCATAACGAGGCGGTATTGAAAACCGTTTGTCCGCAAGGGCGCATGGGTTCGAATCCCATCCTCTCC
>JAFTAU010000092.1 GCA_017455435.1 Lachnospiraceae bacterium
ACAGGCTTTCGGCACTGATAAAATGCATTGAAGAGGCCAAGGCCGGCAACAGGGAATTCGAGGGGGCAATGGCCGGAATAAAAGAAAGACTCGGCGAAATGCACCTGCCTGAGGTTGATGCATTCTGCGAAGAGTTTTTGCCCTCCTATGAGAAAAATCTGGACGAACTCTACAGCTGACGCGTACCGGTGACGGAATATGGCATTAGGCTTTAAAAGAAAAAAAGGGCGATGACCCGGAGGATATTTTCAGAAGCGAGGACCTTTGGGATGACCCGTCAAAGAAAGGTTTGCTCGGCTTTTTCCGGAGCCTCAGCTATGTAGGCGCCGCAGTGCTGCTTTCCGCTGTTTCGCTCGTCTTGCTCCTGACGTCGGTTATTATATCCGCCGCCATGGGCGGCGAAGGCGGTCTGGCAGTGAGCATCACCGGGTTTCTGGCCATGATTGCCGCAATTGCCGGACTTTTGATAACGCTTTACGGAAAGTTCATTCTCAAATCCCAGGTAAAAATATCGTGGCTTGCGGCGCTTATACCGGGCAGCATTCTCAGCGCTTTTCTTCTGACCATGTATATCGTGGGGGCGGTATCATGAACGAGTCTTTTGCAAGAACTGCTTTACTGATAGGAAGAGAGGGCGTTGAAAAGCTTTCACGCTGCCGTGTGGCGGTGTTCGGACTGGGAGGAGTCGGCGGATATGCCGTCGAAGCGCTCGCCAGATCCGGAGTGGGAGCGCTTGACCTGATTGACAAAGATACAATCAGCCGGTCGAATATCAACAGGCAGATTCTGGCGGATGAGAACACCATCGGACGCCTGAAAACCGATGTGGCTGCGGAGCGTGTCACGGCGATCAACCCCGACTGCAGGGTCACCGCGCACAGCCTGTTTTTTCTTCCCGGCGAGTGTGCACTGACTGATTTGGGCGAGTTTGACTATATAATAGACGCGGTGGATACCGTTACCGCAAAGCTGTACCTTGTTTCGGAGGCGGAGAGGACGGGCACGCCGATTATCTGCTCCATGGGAACAGGCGACAAGCTCGACCCGACGCGTTTCAGAGTCGGTGATATATATGACACGCAGGGTGACGGCCTGTCACGCGCGATGCGTAAAGAATGCCGCAGGCGCGGAATAAAAGCGCTTAAATGCGTTTATTCGACGGAGCTTTCTGCCAAAACGACCGAAAGCACTGAAAGGCCTGACCCCGGCAGAAGATCTATTCCCGGATCGGTGGCCTTTGTACCGTCCGTGGCCGGACTGATTCTGGCATCCGAAGTTATTAAAGACCTGATAAGACTATAAAGGAGCGTACCTGTATGAAAGAAACTTTTTACCTCAATTCGTCAGATGGAAAAAACAATCTTCACTGTCTGCTCTGGAAACCGCAGGGCGAAGTAAAGGCGGTACTGCAGATTATTCACGGCATGAAAGAATATGTCGGCAGATACGAGGAGCTGGCGGAGTACCTTAACGACAAGGGAATCGCGGTGCTCGGATGTGATCATCTGGGACACGGCGAGACCGCTGCGAATGAAGAGGACTTCGGCTTTTTTGCCGAAAAAGGCGGAAAAGGTTATCTGCTCAAGGACCAGCATCTGATTACAGAGCACGCACATGAGACATATCCGCGCGCACCTTTGTTTGTTCTAGGACACAGCATGGGCTCGTTTATACTTCGCAGATATCTCACCATCTGGGGAGGCGAGATAGACGGCGCCATCATTATGGGCACCGGCACAGAGCCGTTTATCAAGTGCAACATGGGCAAATTCCTGGCCTTTCTTATTATGAAAATCAAGGGCGCACGCTATCGCAGCAAGCTCGTTTTCGGGCTGGCGGACGGCAATTATTCAAAAGCCTTTGACGGCGGCGTGACCTGGCTTAGCAAAAATGAGGAAAATGTCAAAAAATATCTGCAGGATCCGTTCTGCACCTATCACTTCACAATCAGTGCCTACCATACGCTTTTCTCGCTGATGGAAGATATGGCGATAAAGAAAAATGACAAGCGCATCCCTAAGGATCTTCCCGTCCTTTTCCTTTCGGGAATGGATGACGTGGTAGGCGCTTATACGAAGGGAGTTTTAAAAGCATATAATGAATATGTCGCGCTCGGAATCAAAGATGTTGATTTAAAGTTTTACTCCGGCGACCGTCACGAAATATTAAAAGAAGACGACAAGGCCGACGTATTCAGAGACATAGAAGCCTTTATAACTGACAGAATCAAATAGGAGAACATCTTGAACGTAAGAGAAAGAATAGAAATCTACGAAAACGAAACGCTCAGTCCTTTTGCCTGCCGCAGCAGCGAAAGCCTCGGCAGGGATATTCCGGAAAAGGAATGCGACATCAGGACGGTTTTTCAGCGCGACAGGGACAGAAT
>JAFTAU010000093.1 GCA_017455435.1 Lachnospiraceae bacterium
GAAATTTGAAAACTTGCCGATATGGCTCAATTGGCAGAGCAGCTGATTTGTAATCAGCAGGTTTTCGGTTCGAGTCCGAATATCGGCTTTGAGGCTTCAGTTTTGACGGTGTTCGGGGCTGGAACTTCATCAGGGGGAATTCCCGAGTGGCCAAAGGGGGCAGACTGTAAATCTGTTAGCTGTGCTTTCGGTGGTTCGAATCCACCTTCCCCCACTCGACGCGGGATAGAGCAGTCCGGAAGCTCGTCGGGCTCATAACCCGGAGGTCGCAGGTTCAAATCCTGCTCCCGCTATTTAAGACGACGCACATTGAAATTTGAGGAGATATCTGGGCGGTTAAAATTTGCAACGCCCAT
Source organism: Lachnospiraceae bacterium (assembly GCA_017455435.1). Classification (GTDB taxonomy): domain Bacteria; phylum Bacillota; class Clostridia; order Lachnospirales; family Lachnospiraceae; genus UBA3774. The sequence goes on from JAFTAU010000093.1 coordinate 357, forward strand.
TCGCTACGCGCTAAAGCGCTTCGCTCATGAACGTCGATTATGCAATCGACTTAAATCAGAGAGATGCTTTTATGCGCAAGCGCAAAAGCATCTCTTCTGATTTATGCGTTGCAGATTTTTAAACGCCCAGGTAGCTCAGTTGGTAGAGCAACGGACTGAAAATCCGTGTGTCGCTGGTTCGATTCCGGCCCTGGGCATTTTTCTTTTGTCCGGCTCCTTTTCTGCTGCCAGGGGTATGGCGGAGAATCCCTCTTTGTGATATACTTTAAGGCGCTTTTTGTTTACAGCAGAGATAGTTTTCTGTGAATAAGTGAACAAAAATTCGCGTTTTTGTGGAAAACTTATTGATTTCTATGGAATATTACTTTATTTATTAAGTTTTTCCACAGATTATTATGTGAAACGACGGAAAAAAACTAATGGGTAAAATTTTTTATATAATAGGCAAAAGCGCGTCCGGAAAGGACAGCATCTATAGAGAGCTTATCGGGCAAAAAGATCTGCATCTTAAAGGGGTGATAATGTATACTACAAGACCCCGCCGCGAGGGAGAAACAGAAGGAAAAGAATACTTTTTTACGGATGCGGACGGTATTGCCGCTCTCGAAAAAGCCGGAAAGCTGATTGAGAAGCGTACTTACAATACTATTCACGGACCGTGGACCTATGCTACTGCCGACGATGGACAGATAGATTTGTCGCAGGGCAATTACCTCATGGTGGGTGTACTTTCATCCTATATATGCATGAGGGATTACTTTGGCAGCGATGTCGTGATTCCGATTTATATCGAGGTTGTAGATGGCGAGCGGCTTGCCCGAGCCCTCGAAAGAGAAAGAAAAGGAAATCTGAAATACACGGAGCTCTGCCGCAGATTTCTTGCGGACAGCGAGGATTTTTCAGAAGAAAAACTCGCCGCGGCAGGCATAAAAACCCGCTACGATAATTTTGATTTCAAAAAATGCGTAGCTGAGGTCAGAAAAACCATAAAAGAATATGACGCATAAAGAAATCGCCGAATATCTTTTTGATATGGCGGACGAAAACAAAATAGCACACTCTATTATAATAGAAGGTGTTTATGAAGAAGAAGATAAAAAGCCGGCGATGGATTTTGTCAGACGGCTGATGGGCAGCGTCGATAATCTTGATGTAATCATCCCGATGCACGAAAAGCCGCATCTTATCAGCGTAGATGAGGTCAGAGTGCAGATAGTGGACAATGCCCTTATGAAGCCCTACGGCAATCCGTACAAGATTTACCTGATCGAAGGAAATCTACTGAATGAGCAAGGGCAGAACTCCCTGCTAAAAACGCTCGAAGAACCGCCGTCTTACGCGATTTTCTTTATTTTCGTGAGGAGCGCGGCCGCGCTTCTTTCGACGGTCAGGTCCAGATGCCTTTTGCTGTCGCTCACTCACGAGGGAACAGGCAGCGCCTATACTGAAGCGCAGTTAAGAGCGGCGGATATTGGCAGAAGAGCGTTTTTTGCACTTCCTTCGGATGGAGCGGGCTTTACAAAAGAGCTGCAGACCCTGGTCAAGAATGAAGCCGTCACATATCCGGAAATATTCGATATGCTTCGAAAGGTTATTGCGGATGAGCTTTCCGTTCGCGAGGGCGGCCGGGCAAAATATATTCCGACGGAGAGGGATGCTCATATTTCAAAGGTATCAAAAAAAGCCTTAATCGGCGCAGTGTCCGCGATAAACGAAGCGGAGCGGCAGATAGGAATATCGGTAAATGCCGAGCTCGCCATTCGGGAAATGTTCCTGAAAATGAGAGCCGGTTAAACATATAGGAGAAACGAAATGGTTACTGTAATAGGAGTCAAATTCCGCAGCGCGGGAAGATTATATTATTTTGATCCCGGAGAGGAGACCTTTGTCAGAGGAGACAAGGTCATTGTAGAAACCGCCAGAGGCAAGGAAATGGGCACGGTCAGTGTCCCCAATAGAGAGGTGGATGATAAGAATGTCGTAAAGCCGCTGAAGAGCATTATCGGCAGAGCCACCGAGGCAGACCTTAAAAAAGCCGCTGAAAACGCCGCAAAGGAAGAGGATGCTTTCCGCCGCTGCAAAGAAAAAATCAGAGAGCGCGGTCTGGAAATGAAGCTCGTTTCGGCGGAATATACTTATGACGGAAACAAGCTGATATTCTACTTTACTGCGGACGGCAGAGTGGATTTCAGAGAGCTGGTAAAAGACCTTGCATCCATGTTCCATACGCGCATCGAGCTTAGGCAGATCGGGGTCCGGGACGAAGCCATGATCTGCGGCGGCGTGGGAATCTGCGGAAGAGCCCTGTGCTGCTGCTCATATCTCAATGATTTTGTGCCGGTATCAATAAAAATGGCAAAGGAACAGAATCTTTCTCTCAATCCGGTAAAAATCTCCGGTGTTTGCGGAAGACTGATGTGCTGTCTTAAAAACGAAGAAGAAACCTACGAGTATCTCAATTCCAGACTGCCGAATGTCGGCGAAACAGTCATCGACAAGTTCGAAGGGACAAAGGGCGTTGTAAAAGAGCTGAGCGTCCTTAAACAAAAAGTAAAAGTGCTGATTACGCTGGATGACGGGAGCAACGAAGTAAGAGAGTATTCGCCCGACGAAATCAGTTTTAAGAGTGAAAAGAAGGTTTTTGACGATTCCACTGATGATGCCGAATTAAAGGCTCTCGAGCTCGAAGAAAAAGAAGAGAAGGAGCTGAATTCAGAAAATGGAGTGGCGGTCGCGGTCACGGCTGCGGAAGAAGCGGCGGACAAAAAGCCCCCTCTCGCATCGGGACAGTCTGAACAGAAAAAGCCCGGCGGCAATCAGGGAAAACGCGGCAAAAAGCGTTTTTACGGCAAAAACAAAAAGAAAAACAAAAAGGACAATCAATAGGATCGATCAATGCAAGACAGTTTCTTAAAGGACGGGGAAAGAATAGACGACCTTCAGAGAAACGGATACAGGATTATTCAGAATCCGCAGTGTTTTTGCTTTGGGATAGACGCTGTTCTGCTCTCCGCCTTTGCATTTGCGTCCGACGGGGAGAAGGTGCTGGATCTGGGCACCGGAACGGGAATAGTACCGATACTGATGTCCGCCAGATATCCCGGGGCGCGTTTTACCGGACTTGAAATTCAGCCGAAGATGGCAGAGATGGCGTCACGCAGTGTGGTCTTGAACGGGCTCCCGGACAAAATTGAGATAGTTGAGGGTGATATAAAAAAAGCCTCGGAGATATTCGGCGCTGCTGCTTTTGACGTTGTAACAGCGAATCCTCCTTATATGAACGAAAACCACGGATTGAAAAATCCTTCGGAGCCAAAGGCTATCGCGAGGCACGAAATTCTATGCACTCTCGGCGATGTGCTGAAAGCTTCGGCCGCCTGCCTGAAGACGGGAGGAAAGCTTTTTATGGTTCACCGCCCTCACAGGCTCGCCGAAATTATCGAAAAGATGAAAATGTACCGGCTGGAGCCAAAGGTCATCAGAATGGTTCATCCTCACGAAGATGAGGAAGCAAAGATGGTTCTCATTCAGGCCGTTCTCGGAGGCGGAAGCTGGCTGAAAGTCGAAAAACCCCTGATAATCTACGATTCAGAAGGCAATTACAAAAAAAAGATTCACGATATTTATGAAGGCTGATTCTTTTGGAACTTTATATCTTGTATCGACTCCGATAGGCAATCTCGGCGATATTACGCTGCGCGCGCTGGAAGTGCTGAAGAGCGCAGATATTATTGCGGCGGAGGACACGAGGCACAGCCGGATACTCACAGAGAAATACGAGATAAAAACACCGATGACCAGCTATCACGAGCACAACAAATTTGAAAAAGCAGAGGTGCTTGTAGGAAGATTAAAAAGCGGCGAAAACGTGGCTCTTGTTACAGATGCCGGCACCCCCTCTATTTCAGATCCGGGAGAAGTGCTGGTAAAAAGATGCCGGGAAGAGGGAATCCCCGTTACCGCGGCGCCAGGAGTCAGCGCGCTGGTTACGGCTCTTTCGATTTCGGGTATGAGCGCCAGGCGCTTTTGCTTTGAGGGTTTTTTGCCTGCAGATAAGGCCGAAAGGGAAAAAGTGCTGGAAGATCTGGCGGCTGAGGAGCGTACTATTATCCTCTATGAAGCGCCGCATCACCTCAAAAAGACACTGGAAAAGCTTTTGGAAAGGCTTGGCGACAGGCGGATATGCGTTTGCCGGGAGCTTACAAAGGCATTTGAGGAAGCAGAGAGCATGACGCTTTCGGAGGCGGAGGAGTATTATACGGAAAACGACCCGCGCGGTGAGTTTGTTCTTATTGTAGAAGGGCGCTCGCGCCGGGAGGCGGAAGAAGAAAAAAGACAGAAGTGGAGCAAAATGACCGCGGCGGAGCATTTGGAATACTACACTTCTCAGGGAATAGAAAAGAAAGAGGCGATGAAGCGTATGGCGGCAGACCTTGGCTGTAGCAAAAGAGACGTTTACAGTCTGCTTCTGGAAGAATAGGAGGAAACTATGAATATCTGTGTTTACGGTGCTGCAAATGAGAACATTGACAATATTTACATAAAAGAAACAGAGGAGCTTTGCAAAAAGCTCGGGAGCTGCGGTCACTCGCTGATATTCGGCGGAGGCGGTGTGAGCGTCATGGGCGCGGCCGCCAGAGGATTTCAGGCGGGCGGCGGAAAAGTGACAGGCGTGGTTCCGAGATTCTTTGCCGATGAAGGCATCGAAGACCTTTACGAGAAATGCGACAAATTCATCTACACATATACGCTTGCCGAAAGAAAAACCATAATGGAAGACAACGCGGAAGCATTTATCATAGCGCCCGGAGGCATAGGGACGTATGACGAGTTCTTCCAGGTTCTGACGCTAAAGCATCTGCATGTTCACAAAAAGCCCATTGTGGTCTTTAACGTGGCCGGTTTTTATGACCTGATGCAGGAGATGATGCTGCATGCCGAAAAGGAAGGATTCTTCAGAGAAAATACGATGAGCGCATACAAGATGTGTTCGAAAGCGGAAGAAGTTATAAAATATTTGCAAAATTGACCGCTTTTGGCCGCCTTTGTCAAACATTGTCCGTTTACAATTCATAAAAGAGACCCTATAATGGTTTTACAACCTTAGGGTCTCTTTTCTTTTTTCCGAAAGAGGTATGCCGCCTGGCGGAGCCTTTGGAGGATTCTTTTAAATCAGTGCGCACAGCGCGTTCCGGACAAGTCTTGTTTTCACCATCGGAAACAAACTGGCGGGAGTAATTATGAATAAAAAGATTTTTGGAGTGTGTGATCCCGACAGGGATTATGCAGAGGTGTTTTCGCACTTCGTTGACAGAAAAGAAGGCGGCAGATTTGACGTGATGGCCTTTACAAAGCCGGATGCGCTCAGGGAGTATCTCTCTTACGGCGGCTTCGATATACTCGTGGTTTCAGAGGCTTTTATCGAAAGCGGTGAGGGAATGAACGTCCCGGAGGGTGAAATACCGGCCAGGTCCACGTACATCCTGTCGGAGGAACGCGAAACCTGCGGATTTGTCTTTCCGTCTATTTACAAGTATCAATCTACGGAAAAGATATTAAAGCAGATTATGCAAAGCTACGGCAAAAAAAGAGGATCCATGGCAAAAAAAGGTCTGCCGGTCAGAATCACAGGAATTTATTCGCCGGTAAAGCGCTGCGGAAAGACCACGCTTTCCCTTTGCCTTTCACGTATCCTGGCGGAGAAGAAATCCGTGCTTTATCTGAATTTTGAGGAGCTGTGCGGCGAAGCCTTTTTGCGAAAGGATAGTAATCCTGACGCGGCGGGAATCTCCGACGTGCTGTACAGGTGTGCACTAAAGGAGCCTTCGGGCTGCCTGTCAGATATTGAAATTCAAAACCACGACGGGTTTGACTACCTTGCCGCGCCTGACTGCCCGGATGATATACATAGTGCCGATTGCAGCATTCTAAAGTTTATTGTCGAGGAGTTTTCAAAAACCGGGGTTTACCGAGAGATTATCATTGACCTGGGAGATGCTCTCGCAGAGCCGGAAAAGGTGCTCGATATCTGCGACGAAATCATTATGCCTGTTTCGGATGACGAGGCCGGAAGCGCGAAAGCGGATCTCTGGCAAAAGTATATGCTCGAAAGAGGTTATGAGGACTTTGGTGAAAAAACGAGCAGGATAATTATTCGGCGGGGCGAAGAGGAGCGCACGGCAAGAAGCGTGCTGAAAAACCGGACGGAGAAAGATGCGAGACGCAGAGAGTCTTAAAAAAAGGCTTCGTGAGGACATAGTCAGAAATCTTGATATGTCGAAAGAACTGACCGATGAGGAGCTTTTGAGGATAATAGACAGTGAAACGGCATATAAAACGGGCGCCGTGACGCTGTCGGTTTCCGAAAGGATGACTTTCCGGAAGGAACTTTTTGACTCCTTCAGGCGGCTTGACATTCTTCAGGAGTTGATTGAAGACGAGGACATTACCGAGATTATGGTTAACGGAGTGAGTGCGATTTTTTATGAGAAAAAAGGAAGAATAAAAAAATGGGACAGATGTTTTTCGAATAGAGAAAAGCTGGAAGATGTGATACAGCAGATTGTTTCAAAGGTAAACAGAGCGGTCAACACTTCCAGTCCGATAGTCGATGCAAGACTGGA
>JAFTAU010000094.1 GCA_017455435.1 Lachnospiraceae bacterium
CTTATGTGATTGCTGGCTCTGACCCGTCGTTACTTCTTGAGGAACAGCGGAATCAGGGAGGAAATCAGGCCATAGGTCTGCGTCGGGAAAGCGAATACCATTTTCTGAAGCTCCTTTACTGTTATATCTTACTTTTCAGTATTCTTTGCTCTTTCCTGGTCGAGCATCTTGTATAGTACCTGATACAGGCCCATAGCTTCCTCCAGCGTCAGGTGATACTCCTGCGCTATGGCCTCAGGGACGCACAGGGCGTCTTCCTGCAGTTTTTTTCCCGCCTCGGTCAGCGTAATCACAAGGTTGCGTTCATCGCTTGTGTCTTTTGCCTTTGCGATATAGCCCTTTGCCTCCAGCTTCTGCAGAAGCGGAGTTACCGTATTGGATTTCAGGAAAAGGGCCTCGCACAGGAACTTTTCATTGACCTGCTTTTCCTCCCACAGGACCATCATGACGATGTACTGGGTATAGGTCAGGTCAAGTTTGTCCAGCAGGGGCTTATACTTTCTGGTTATCATGTTTGAGACGGCATACAGCGGGAAACACAGCTGGTTCTTTAGTCTCAATGCGGCGTATTTATCATCCATCTTACGATCCTCCAAAAACATATCGCACGTGACTTGTTTTTTATTATATCGCGCGCGATATAAGTTGTCAAGAGCTTTTAACGTTCTTAACGCTTCAAGAAAGCGGAACACCAATGGATGAACCGTTCACTTGTTACATGTACTATATTGTGCCCTGCAAGCTGAAAACTTGCAGGGCGTTTCTATGTATGCACCGCAGGTCCTTCCTGCGGTGTGTTTATTTGTTTTAGCGTTCTCTGTCATGATTGTAGCTGCGAGGTCTGGTCTGCTGGATAAGGTAGTAGGCGGCGAATGATAAAAAAGTTTCCCTTGTTTTGCCCCACAAGGGCTAAAGCAAGGGAAAACGTAGCTTTTTATGGTAGCAGACCTGCGGGAAATGCAGGAAAATCAATGGTTTTCAGAAATTTGGATAGACAAACTACGATTCGTTGCTATATCCTGTGATCCAGTACCCACTCTAACAACGATTCATAGTCCATTTCCCCCGCGGCGACGGCAAGACCCGTCCGCGCGACCTCCTCGTTGCTCACGCCAAGCCGAATTCCATTGACCTCAAGAAATGTGAGCATTATATACATACCTATACGCTTATTGCCGTCCACAAAGGCATGATCAGAGATAAGATTAAATCCGAGCCGAGCCCCTTTTTCTTCTTTTGAAGGATAAAGATCTACTCCATCAAAAGTTGCGAAGGCACTCTCCAGAGCAGATTCCAGCATCCCCTCACCGCGTACTCCGACAGACCCTCCGGTTTCTTCGGCAATCAGCCGATGAAGCAGTTTGACCTTTTCTATTGAAAATTTAATCATTTTGCAAGCTCCAGAAAAGCCGGTTTGTACTTCTTCAGTATTCGGGCGGAAACAAAATCTATCTTCTCGTCGTCTGTCATCTCTATCGGCGGATTTGAATCTATATTTATCAGGATATATTTCGGTTTGTTGTTCTTGAAGATCACCGCCTGCCCGTTTTTTTCCGCGATACGTGTGGCCTTCGAGAAATTCTGATTAGCCTCGCTGACAGAGATTATTTCATTGGAATTGATGGTCATGTCTGTTACCTCCAAAGCAAGTATATCATTTTATAGGTAAAATACAAGCTATTATTTGTCCATGGTCTTCGTTTTGGCGCCGCGTCGTTCAAAACCCACCTTCTCCGCAAGAAAAAAGAGCGCACGAGGAACTCTCTTTTAGCTACGGAGAAGGAGGGATTTGAACCCTCGCACCGGTCTCCCGATCTACACCCTTAGCAGGGGCGCCTCTTCGGCCTCTTGAGTACTTCTCCGAATCACAGCGGCACAGCCGCTTTTTTTAATTGCCTGCCTATTTTATACGAAATAATCAGGCTTGTCAACAAACTATCTTTTTTATGTTTTTTTAGTTCCTTCTTCTTCGTTTAAGCGGTTGTCAGACTGTGTGAGAGTGGTGTATACTGTTAAAATAATAACCGACGGAGGTTTTTAATATGAAAAAAATATCTTTTGACGAAACTATGCTTTCTTCTTTTTGTTCAGAAAAAGAGCTTGAGACAATGAAAAACGACGCTCTCGCTGCCAAAGACACTCTTGTGAATGGCACCGGCGAGGGCAATGATTATATAGGCTGGGTAAATCTTCCGGAAAACTACGACCGCGAGGAGTTTGCCCGTATAAAGGCGGCGGCTGGGCGTATCCGCGAGCAGTCGCAGGCTCTCGTGGTCATCGGTATCGGTGGCTCTTATTTGGGAGCGCGCGCCGCTATTGAGTTTTTAAAGCCTTCCTTCGGATATGAAAACGCCGGCGGCCTCGACATCTATTACGCCGGAAACCAGCTCAGCACGGCCTGCCTGCGCCATGTAATAAAGCTCATCGGCGACCGCGATTTTTCCGTCAATGTTATCTCAAAATCCGGTACGACCACCGAACCGGCTGTCGCTTTCAGAGTTTTCAAAGAACTGCTTGAAAAGAAATACGGCAAAGAGGGCGCGGCACGACGCATCTACGCCACTACCGACAAAGCCCGCGGCGCGCTGAAAAAGCTGGCCGACGCCGAAGGCTACGAGACTTTTGTGGTTCCGGACGACGTGGGCGGCAGATATTCCGTTCTCACCGCTGTGGGACTGCTCCCCATCGCCGCGGCCGGCTGCGATATCGACGCGCTGATGGCCGGCGGACAGGCGGCCAGAGAAGAGCTTCTCTCCGCTCCTTTTGAGACAAATATGGCGCTGCGCTACGCGGCATACAGAAATTATTTTTACAGAAACGGCAAAGCCGTCGAGATTCTCGCCGACTACGACCCTTCGCTGCATTATATCTGCGAGTGGTGGAAACAGCTTTACGGCGAGAGCGAGGGCAAGGACGGAAACGGATTGTTCCCCGCGTCGGTGGATCTTACCACGGACCTTCACTCCATGGGACAGTATATTCAGGACGGACCGAGATTTCTGATTGAAACCGTGCTGGGATTAAACGACGACGCGGAGCCGATACTCATTAAAGAAGAGCCGGAGGACCTTGACGGACTCAATTACCTGGCCGGCAAGCCGCTCTCTTTTGTCAACGACTGCGCCGCCAAAGGGACTGCCCTTGCGCATTCACAGGGCGGCGTTCCGAACAGCGTCATCAATATTGACGGCAGAGACGCTTTCGCTCTGGGCGAACTTTTCTATTTCTTTGAATTTGCCTGCGGGGTAAGCGGATACATACTGGGCGTAAACCCGTTCAATCAGCCGGGAGTCGAAAGTTACAAGAAAAAAATGTTCAAACTGCTTGGAAAGCCCGGATATTAATAATCCTCTTCCAGCACTTGCAGCTCCAGATAATCAAAATCGATGGTCTCAATAAATGAGTCCTGGGTAAAGCGCGTTTTTGCACGGCGCCGGAAGTCATCAATGTTCAGATCCAGCCATATAGGCACGCTCAGATCAAACTTTTTGCAGGCTTCCTCGAGCGCGTGGAAAACTTTCTGAGTACGCGTTTTTTCGCTGAAATCCTCTATAGTAACGGCTTTCAGCAAATGCGCGTCTTTGATTTTCTTAATCCAGAATCTCAATACTGCTCTCCTTTTTTCGGACGCCTATAGCATAACCGAAAGAGACGTGATTTGACAAGAAAGATTTTGTCCGAAAAAGGGGGAGCGCCCGTCTTTGCCGGCAATGCAAATGGCGGACGCCCCTAGCTAAAAGGAAGTTTGTATCAACATCGCAGCTTTCGTGCACAAAAACTGCAGGAGAGTATTAATTTTTGTAAAAATATTTTACCAACCGAGCCCTTGTTTGTCAACTCCTTTTATAATAAAATTATTAACGAATCATTTTTTGACGATTGCTTTCATTTTTTTTAATAATTCGTAGAAAAACTTACTTTTATGAAAAATGACTTTTTTGATACGGCAACTCTGCCGGCGAAATTTTTAGAACGTATGAAGTCTCAGCTCGGAGGCACATATGAGGCCTTTTTGTCGTCCTATGAGAAACCTTTTCGCCGTGCTTTTCGGGTAAATACGTCTGTGACCGGAGATGATGAACTGCTGCATCTGCTCGGGGGCGCGGAAGTCGCCCTGCCGGTACCTTTTGCGCAGCACTGCTATTATTATCCGGATGATCTGCCTCTTGGCAAAAGCCCCCTGCACGAAGCCGGTCTTTTCTATATCCAGGAGCCTTCCGCTATGCGCGTAGGTGAGACGGTCAGTGCAGCGCCCGGTGAAATCATACTGGATCTGTGCGCTGCACCTGGCGGAAAAACCGCATCGATAGCTGCCGACATGGCCGGCGGGGGCGTTCTTTTTTCAAACGAAATCCACCCAGCCAGAGCAAAGATTCTTTCACAGAACGTCGAGAGGCTGGGGCTTAAAAACTGCATCGTGACAAACGCAGCGCCATCCGACCTCGCCGGACGCTTTCCCGCTTTTTTCGAAAAGGTTCTGGTGGATGCACCGTGTTCGGGCGAAGGAATGTTCCGCAAGGAGCCGGACGCTATTGCCTGCTGGAGCGAGGAAAATATCGCCATGTGCGCTGCCCGTCAGCGCGATATTCTGAGGAGCGCCGACATTCTGCTGGCTCCGGGCGGTGAGCTGATTTATTCCACCTGCACCTTCGCGCCGGTAGAAAACGAGCGCCAGATTGCCGGATTTTTAAACGAGCATCCGGGCTACAGCCTTGTTTCAATGGAGCATCTTTACCCTCACAAAGTAGACGGGGAAGGACATTTTGTCGCAAAACTCAGGAAAGACGGCACCCTCTGCCGCCGCTCTTTCCCGACAAAACCCGCAAAAATAAAAAAAGACATTCTCCCGGCGTGGGATGATTTCAAAAAGGATGTCCTAAGCGATCCGGATTTTGACCGCGGCGGTGAAATGCTCTGCTACGGGGATAATCTCTATCTTTGTCCGGCGGCCGTGGATCTTTCCGGCATAAAATGCCTGCGGCCCGGGCTGCATCTGGGCGCCGCATCCGGCGGGCGTTTTGCCCCGGGGCACGCGCTTTCTCACTGCCTTTCAGCTGCAGATGTCTCGCGGGCAATTGACCTTTCTTCCGACGATGCCGCCAGATACATCTCAGGTCTGACACTGCCCTGCTCCACTGACCTTGCCGGCATCGTCCTCGTTACCGTAGGCGGACACGGCCTTTCCTGGGGAAAAGCCACCCGCGGCACATTAAAAAACCATTATCCCAAAGGCCTGCGAAAGGGATAAACCGCCGCCAGGGTCTTTATTTTTCTCCCGAAATCCTTTATACTGAACAAAACAAATCTTTGCGCAAATCGCAAATTAAAAAGGAGACACACTATGGTTATTTCCGCGAAAGAAATGTTACAGCAGGCTCGTGCCGGCAAGTACGCCGTCGCGCAGATGAATATCAACAATCTCGAATGGACAAAAGCCATTCTCACTGTCGCGCAGGAACTGAATTCGCCTATGATTCTCGGCGTTTCTGAGGGCGCGGGCAAGTACATGACCGGTTACAAGACCGTCGTCGCCATGACGAACGCGATGCTGGAAGAAATGGGCATCACCGTTCCCGTCGCGCTTCATTTGGATCACGGCAGCTACGAACACTGCTACAAGTGCATCGACGCCGGCTTTATGTCCGTAATGTTTGACGGCTCTCATTATCCCATCGACGAAAACGTAGCCAAGACCCGCGAACTGGTCGAGGTCTGCCATGCTAAAGGCATTTCCATCGAGGCGGAAGTCGGCTCCATCGGCGGCGAGGAAGACGGCGTTGTCGGAATGGGCGAGTGCGCCGATCCCGATGAATGCAAGCGCATAACCGATCTGGGCATCGATTTTCTGGCGGCCGGCATCGGAAACATTCACGGAAAATACCCCGCGAACTGGAAAGGCCTAAGTTTTGAAACGCTGGAAGCGGTCAAGGCCAAAGTCGGCGACATCCCGCTGGTGCTTCACGGCGGCACAGGCATTCCCGAAGATATGATCAAAAAAGCCATCTCCCTGGGCGTCGCAAAAATTAACGTCAATACCGAAAACCAGCTGGCTTTTGCAGCTGCCACACGCAAATATATCGAAGCCGGAAAAGACCTCGAGGGCAAGGGTTTTGACCCCAGGAAGCTCCTCGCTCCCGGCGTAGAAGCAATAAAAGACGTTGTCAGGACAAAGCTGGAGCTCTTCGGTTCCGTAGGAAAAGCCTGACACTGTCACTCCGGGAGATATTATGAGCAAAAACGTCAAAGTGGAGGAAATCTTCGGAAGCCGCGTATTTGACCGCGGCGAGATGAAGGCGCGCCTTTCAAAAGAAACCTACAAAAAACTTGAAAAAATCATGGACAGCGGCGCGGAGCTTTCTCTGGATATAGCAGATGAGGTGGCCGCGGCAATGAAAGACTGGGCAATAGAAAAAGGCGCGACGCATTTTACGCACTGGTTCCAGCCGCTTACGGGCTTTACCGCCGAAAAACACGTGGCTTTTATCGACTCGCCCTCTGAACGCGGCAAGGTAGTCTATGAATTTTCCGGTAAAGAACTGGTTCGCGGAGAGCTCGACGCCTCTTCCTTCCCGAACGGCGGTCTGCGCGCCACATTCGAAGCGCGCGGCTATACCACGTGGGACTGCACTTCCCCCGCCTTCATAAAAGAGGACGCGATAGGCAAGATCCTCTGCATCCCTACCGCTTTTTGCTCTTATTCCGGCGCGGCGCTTGATTTAAAGACCCCTCTTCTGCGCTCTATGCAGGCGGTTAATTCCGCCTCGCTGCGACTGCTTCACGCCCTCGGTTTTTATTCGTCAAAGCGCGTGACCCCCATGGCGGGCGCCGAACAGGAATATTTCCTCATTTCAAAAGATAAATTCTTAAAAAGAAAAGACCTCGTCTATACGGGGCGCACGCTTTTCGGCACAATGCCCGCGAAGGATCAGGACTCCGCGGCGCATTATTCCGGCGCTATAAACGAACGCGTCGGCGCCTTTATGAAGGCTGTCAATCTGGAACTGTGGCGCTACGGCGTTCCAGCGAAGATTCAGCACAACGAAGTCGCGCCCAGCCAGCACGAAATCTGCCCCGTTTTTCTGTCGGCGAATATTTCCACAGATCACAATCAGCTTATTATGGAAATCCTCAAAAAAGTGGCTGACAGAAATAACCTCGCCTGCATTCTGCACGAAAAACCCTTTGACGGGATAAACGGCTCCGGCAAGCACACCAACTGGTCTCTCATCACGGACGACGGCATCAATCTGCTCAGTCCCGGCGATACGGAACGCGACCGGCTCAGATTCCTGCTGATACTTTCCTGTCTGATAAAGGCCGTTGACAGACACGCCGGACTGGTTCGCCTCTCCGCTTCCTGTGTCGGAAACGACTACAGACTGGGCGGCAACGAGGCGCCGCCTTCGGTTATTTCCATTTTTATCGGTGAAAAGCTTGAAAAAGAACTGCTCGCCGCGGCGGAAAACAGTGTCCCTTCGGAAGATGACGATGAAAACACCCTCATTTCCACCGGCGTTTCGTTCCTTTCGTCCTTTAACAAGGATTCATCGGACAGAAACAGGACGTCGCCCTTTGCTTTCGTCGGAAACCGTTTTGAGTTCCGCATGGTCGGCTCTTCAGATTCAATCGCCAGCGCGAATACCGTGCTGAACAGCATTTCGGCTCAGTCCTTCAACGAAGCCGCCGAAATCATTGAAAACGCCGAAAACAAAGAAGCCGCCGTCTACAGAATCATTCACGACAACATCGCGCAGCACGGGCGTATAGTTTTTAACGGAAACGGCTATTCCGAGGAATGGCGGGCGGAGGCCGAACGGCGCGGGCTGAAAAATATTTCCGGCGCGGCCGCGGCTATAGAATATATCGTGGCTCCCGAAAGCATCAGCCTGTTTGAGGAAATCGGCGTTCTTTCCGAAGAAGAACTTCGCGCCAGATGTGAGATCCGGTACGAGAGCTTTGTAAGGCAGCTTCATATAGAAGCGCTTTCGATGGTAAATATCGCTCAAAAGCAACTGATTCCGGCTATTGTTAAATACACGCGAGATATGGCTCTTTCTATCAGTGCGGTCAAGAAGGCCTGCAGCGGAGCCGATACTTCTGTTCAGGAAAACGCTCTCACGTATATCTCCTCTCTGCTTCGCGAAGCCGGAAACGCTCTTGCGGCGCTGGAAAAGGCCATTTCCCGCGCCGACAGCATTACGGACGTGCGCGAAAAGGCTTTCTTCTTTAAGGATTCGGTGCGCCCGCTCATGCAGGAGCTGCGCGCCCCGCTCGACATCATCGAAAAGCACATGGACAAAAAATCCTGGCCTCTGCCGTCCTACGGCGATCTGCTGTTTGATGTGTAATGCCGGGCGAAATCGACACAAAGGACGCGGCACCCCGCGTCCTTTTATTCAAGCCCGGAATGTCTTCGATGCTTAGGACTCCGTGCTCCTCGTCCAGCATGTTCATCCGCCC
Organism: Lachnospiraceae bacterium; assembly: GCA_017455435.1. Taxonomy (GTDB): domain Bacteria; phylum Bacillota; class Clostridia; order Lachnospirales; family Lachnospiraceae; genus UBA3774. Next base: position 8,461 of record JAFTAU010000094.1, read on the forward strand.
GATTTCCTCGAGAAAAAACCTGTACTTCGGAGTGTTCATTTTTTCCTCGTCGTTTTCGTATGTTATATACGATCGCAGAGAAACTCCTATTTTCTCAGCTGCTTCCTTCTGTGTAAGTTTGCTTTGTATTCGTTTTTCTTTTAATTCGCTCATATCTGCATATTCCTTTCAGGATTGTTATGCAATATTTGCATATTGTTGTCAATTTAAATATGCAATTATTGCACATCTATGACGATCATAGTGCAAATAGCCCGCGCAGCGTTTTTTTCATACAAAAGGAAGCCCCCTGCCGAAGCAAGGGGTCCTTTAAATAAATGTGAGAAAGGAGAGGGGATCAACAACTAAGTTGATGGTATGAATATATCATACGATTGTGACCAAATTGTGACCAACAAGTGAATTCTGCATAAAACTTTTAAAGGTTTTATAAATTATCTGCCCATCGCTTTTTTCAGCGCCGCCATCTCCTCATCGCCGAAAGTGGTCTCCGGCTCGCCGTTTTTTATCTCTTTCAGATAGATATAACAGGACGTGCGGCTGTGCATGGCGTTCAGCAATATGCCTGAATTGGTGTGGTCGAGTAGCACAAGAGCAAAGCTGGACTGACCGCCCATACCGTTAAAAGCGTTGTATTTCACAATACCCGTTTTGCAATAGGTCCCGGCCATTGCGGAAGTGAGCTTTTTGAGGTGATCTCTCTGCTCCATGTCCTGATCCTGCAAAGAATAAGTTCTGGAATATATCTCCATGATTTTGTCTTCGAGAGATTCCGCGTCCTTGCCACGCATAAAATAGTCATACCTGCGAAAGATTTTTTTCGTTTTTATGAGAATAATAACGATGAGAACGACCAGTACAATGCTCAGTACCGCGAGAATCACGATGAGCATATCTCTGTTTATTCCCATATAGTCAAAAAATGCCGTCATAACGTTCCTCTTATTATCTGCCTTTTTCGAAAATGTCCGTCAGCCTTTCGAGTTCCTCAACGGAATAATATTCTATGGTAAGGCGCCCTCTCTCGGGGGACAGTCTGTGTATTGAAACCTTTGTGCTGAGAAGCTGCTTTAACTTTTCTTCCAGTTCAATATAAATCAATTCGTCAGCGTCAGCTTTTTTTACCGGCTTTTTCTTTTGAGCAGTCTTTTTGATAAGTTTTTCCGCGTCACGAACGCTTAAATTGCCTTTAATAATAAGCTCCGCCATCCTTTCCTGCGTGGTCGCATTAAGACCGACGAGAGTTCTCGCGTGCCCCTCGGAGAGTTTTCCGTCGGCGACCATAGTCTGCACCTTGTCCGACAGTTTTAAAAGACGCAGGTGGTTTGTAATGGCGCTGCGGCTCTTTGATACGCGACCCGCGAGCTCTTCCTGAGTGAGTCCGTGCTCGTTTATCAGTCTGTCGTACGCCTGCGCTTCTTCGATGGGGTTCAGATCCTCGCGCTGAATGTTCTCTATCAGGGCAATCTCTCCGATTTCCTTTTCGGAATATTCCTTTATGATAACGGGAACTTCCGTCAGCCCGGCAATCTGAGCCGCGCGATATCTGCGCTCTCCGGCCACTATCTCATAGCCCTTGCCCTTTTTTCTGACAATCAGCGGCTGAATAATGCCGTGTCTGGAAATAGACTGAGCGAGCTCCGCCAGCGCTTCTTCGTCAAAATTTTTTCTGGGCTGATCTCTGTTTGGCGTAATCAGCGAAATTTTGACCTTAATTTCCTCTCCGGTCGGCGAAGGCTGCGCGGTTTTTTCAGCCTTTGCGGTGGTGGGAGCCTTTTCTGAACCCGCCGCTCTGGTGTATTTTGTGGAAATCAGGGAATCCAGCCCTTTTCCGAGTCCTGTATGCTTTGCCATTAACGTTCACCGTCCTTTTTTGAAATCTTTATTACTTCCTTCGCAAGCCTGCGGTAACCCTCGGCGCCGGCGGATCTGTCATCGTATAGATTAATGGGAAGCCCGTGGCTGGGCGCCTCCGCAAGCCGCACGTTGCGCGGAATAACGCTCTTGAAAATATACTGATTAAGCGTGTTTTTGACGCTTTCCACAACCTGGTAAGAGAGATTGGTGCGGGCATCGTACATGGTGAAGACCACACCGGCGACGTGTAAATCTTTGTTAAGTCTTTCACAAACTAAATCTATTGTGTACATAAGCTGCGACAGACCCTCCAGCGCGTAAAACTCACACTGAATGGGAACTATCACGGCATCGGCTGTGGTCATCGCGTTCAAAGTCAGAAGGCTGAGCGCCGGAGGGCAGTCGATGATAATATAGTCGTATTTGTCCCTGACCTTTGAAAGCTTTGAACGGAGAAGAAACTCCCGGCGATCCACGTCAATAAGCTCTATTTCGGCCCCGGCAAGATTAACGTGTGCCGGAATAAGATCCAGTCTTTTACACTGTGTGGAAACAATACATTCGTTAGCTTCACAGTCGCCTATCAAAAGCTCATAGACGCTGTTTTTGTCGTCATTTTTTGAAACTCCGAGACCGCTCGTCATATTACCCTGAGGGTCAATGTCTATAGCCAGCACCTTTTTGCCGGCCTCCGCCATGGCGGCCGCGAGATTAATGGCGGTGGTCGTCTTTCCGACGCCGCCTTTTTGGTTCGCAATCGCAAAAATCCTGTCCATAATCGCTCCTGTATATTTGATGAGTTGATTATAGCACGATACAAAACTAAAAAACAGAGGAAACTGCCTCCTCTGTTTTTGATTATTTATCTGATCGGTTTTTTGTGTGGTGTTCCGGCCTTTCTGGGATAAGTCCCGGGCGTGGATGAAATCTTTTTTATGACTATAAGCTTTCTCTTTATGTCGCTGTCTGGAAGAATCAACGTTTCCGCGGCGACGATTTCGCCTCCGAGCGCTTTGACGGCGGGGAGGGACGCTTTCAGCTCCGCGTCACAGTCGTCCGCTTTATAAGAAACAAATATTCCGCCTGTTTTTACAAACGGAAGACAGTACTCGGAGAGAACGGCCAGCTCCGCGACTGCGCGTGAAACGCAAATATCAAAGGCTTCCCGCATATTCGCGCGTCTGCCCGCGTCCTCCGCTCTGTCGTGTATGGCTGTAATTTCCGTCAGCCCGAGATTCTCGATAGTGCTATTGAGAAACGCGACCCTTTTTGCCAGAGAGTCCAGCAGTGTGATGTGCGCGTCCGGCAGAAATATCTTCAGCGGAATCCCGGGAAATCCCGCGCCGGAGCCCACGTCCAGCAGCTTTATTCCCGGGAGATAAAATGTTTCACGTGAAACATTTACGGCAAGGGGAGCGAGGCTGTCCGCGAAATGCTTTATAACCACATCGTCAAACTCCGTAATGGCGGTAAGATTCACGTTTCTATTAGCGGAAATGAGCAGTTCAAAGAAGCGCGTCAGTAAACGGGCTTTTTCATCGTCAATTTCTATGCCCATCTTTAAGATTGTATCGGAAATATACTTTTCGTTGGCCATACCGCTCAGCCCCTGTTATTCTTTTCAAGATAAATCAGAAGGACGGAAACATCCGCCGGAGACACGCCTGATATTCTGGAAGCCTGTCCTATGGAAACCGGTCTGAATTTGTTCAGCTTTTGGACAGCTTCCTTTCGAAGGCTCCCGACCTTTTCATAGACAATATTCTCGGGAATATGCTTGTTCTCAAGCTTTTTAAACTGTTCAACCTGGATTTCCTGCCTTTTAATATACCCCTCATACTTTATGGCTATATTCACCTGGTCTCTTACAGCCTTCGGAAGAAGCGGTCTGCCATCATCAATTGGCGCGAGTTTTTCATAATCAAGCTCGGGTCTGCGAACAAGCTCCGCCACACTGATACCGCTCACGAGCGGCGTGGAACCGTGCTTTTCTAAGAAAGACTGTACTTTCGCCGTGTTCCCCACAAAAGTCTCTCTTACTCTTTCTATTTCTCTGCTTATCAGTTCTCTCTTTTCGCGGAACTTCACGTATCTTTCGTCGCTGATGAGCCCAATTTCGTATCCGATATCGGTCAGCCTCATATCCGCGTTATCCTGCCTCAGCAGCAGCCTGTATTCCGCTCTGGACGTCATCATGCGGTAAGGCTCGGTATTTTCCTTTGTTACCAGGTCGTCTATCAAAACGCCGATATATGCCTGTGACCTGTCCAGTATCACGGGCTTTTGCCCCTTGATTTTTCTGGACGCGTTTACTCCGGCCATAAAGCCCTGAACGGCGGCTTCTTCGTAACCGGAGCTGCCGTTTGACTGCCCCGCGCTGTAAAAGCCTTTTATCTTTTTTAATTCAAGTGAGGGAAGAAGCTGCTTAGGATCAATCAGGTCATATTCTATGGCATAGGCGTTTCTGACAATATGGGCGTTTTCCAACCCCGGAACGGTGTGTATCATCGCGTGCTGGACGTCCTCCGGCAGAGAACTTGACATTCCGCCTATGTACATTTCGTTGGTATAGGCGCCCTCGGGTTCCAAAAAGAGCTGGTGGCGGTTTTTGTCGGCGAATCTGACTACTTTATCCTCGATGGAAGGGCAGTATCTGGGGCCGGTACCCTCTATAACGCCGGAAAAAAGCGGCGAACGGTCAAGCCCTCCCCTGATTATTTCATGCGTTTTTTCGTTGGTATAGGTTAACCAGCAGGAGACCTGCGGTTTTTGAATATCTTCCGGGTCTGTCTCAAATGAAAAAGGCGTTATGGGAACATCGCCCTTTTGTTCTTCCATTGCAGAATAATCCACGGTGCGTCCGTCTACTCTGGCGGGCGTGCCCGTTTTGAATCGAATCAACTCTATACCCAGGGCTCTCAGCGAATCGGAAAGCCTGTTCGCCGCCTGAAGTCCGTTCGGTCCGGTATGATTGATAACGTCACCGTACAGACAACGCGCTTTCAGATAAGTGCCTGAGCAAAGAATGACAGCCTTGCAGCAATAAGCGGCTCCTGAAGCGGTTTTTACGCCTTTTACCACGTCGCCGTCCGCGATTATTTCGGAAACCTCAGCCTGCTTTATCGACAGCCCCGGCGTGTTTTCCAGAGTTTTTCTCATTTCCGCGGTGTAGGCGTGTTTGTCAGCCTGGGCTCTGAGCGAGTGAACGGCCGGACCCTTTGATGCGTTCAGCATTTTTGATTGCAAAAAGGTTTTGTCTATATTCCTGGCCATTTCCCCGCCAAGCGCGTCCAACTCCCTGACCAGATGACCCTTTGAGGTTCCGCCGATATTGGGATTGCAGGGCATGAGAGCTATGCTGTCCACGCTGACGGTAAAGACTATGGTCTTCATGCCGAGTCTGGCGGCAGCAAGCGCGGCCTCGCAGCCCGCGTGACCCGCGCCTATAACGGCAATATCAAAACTAAACTCCTGTTCTCTGTCCATTTCGTTAAATTATAAACAATATTATTTTCCCATACAGAATTTTTCAAATATGGTGTTTATCAGCGCCTCGTCGGCGGTATCGCCCGTAATCCTGCCGAGGTGATTGTACGCGTCCATCAGATCAACCGTGTAAAAATCCTCCGGAACTCCCGTTTCTATCGCGGAGAGCGCGTTTTTTACCGCCGCCACGGCCGCGAGCAGTTCCTCTTTTTGGCGGGCGCCGGCTATTATCAGCTCTTCCGCGCTGTTTATCCGACCGTCATAAAACAATTCTTTTATCTTTTCTTCGAGTTTTTCTTTTCCTTCGCCTGTTTTGGCGGAAATAAAGACCGGATTGTCGAATAAATCACCCGCTTCTTGCTCCGAAAAAGGCGTTCCTTTGTCTATCTTGTTAATCAGAGTAATTACGGCGGCGCCGTTTTCCTCTGCTATTTCTTTGACCTTATTAAATAGCTGCCTGTCTTCGCCTAGCAGTCCTTCTGAGGAATCTGTCACGTACAGTACCAGATCCGCGTCCTTTGCGGCGTCGTAGGCCTTTTCAATACCTATCTTTTCTATTTCGTCGCCATCCTCTCGGATACCGGCGGTATCAATGAGCCGCAGCGCCATTTCGTCAAAACGGACGCTCTCCTCAAGAATATCCCTCGTAGTGCCGGGAACGGCGGTGACAATCGCCCGTTCTTCTCCCAGAAATAGGTTGAGCAGCGTGGATTTTCCCGCGTTGGGTCTGCCCAGTATCACGGTTCGGACGCCTTCTCTGATTATCTTTCCCCTGTCGGCGCTTTCTATCATTTCGTCAAGCTCGGCAAGAACGCGGGAGAGAAGAGCAGCCAGTCTTTGCGAATATCCGTCCAGCGAAATATGCTCCGGATCGTCCAGCGCCGCTTCCAGATACGCCGTTTCCGTTATCAACTTTTCTCTGAGCTCAGACACCCGGCCGGACAAAGCGCCCGAAAGCTGTGACAGAGCGGCTTTTCGGGCATATTCGCTCCGCGCGTCTATCAGCTCCATGACCGCTTCTGCCTGCGAGAGGTCCATTTTCCCGTTTAAAAAGGCCCTTTTGGTAAATTCACCCGGCTCCGCGTTTCTCGCTCCGGCCTTTATGACCGAGTCCAGTACGCGGCGCATCACATAAGGCCCGCCGTGGCACTGCAATTCCACAACGTCTTCGCCCGTGTAGCTTGCGGGAGCGCGCATAACAAGGACGATGGCCTCGTCGATTTTTTCATCACCGTCATAAGCCGCGCCAAGCCTTGCCAAACGGTCAGCCGAATCCTTTAGCGTACCGTTTTTAAAGCGCACGCAGGCGTCCGCCACAGGCAGCGCCTCCGGTCCGCTGATTCTGATAATGCCTATTCCCGATGAAACAAGTCCGCTGGCTATGGCGGCGATGGTGTCTTTTATCATTTTTCCGTAAGATAAAGAGGAAGGCGTTTTTCCCGCCTTCCTGTAAAATCGCTTAATATCTGCGGTCGTCACGGTAGCGACTTCTGCGGTTTCTGTCGCCCCGGTCGTTTTTGTCGCGTTTTAAAGCAATAACAACGTGTCTGTAGGGTTCTTCGCCCTCGCTGCGCGTCACTACGTATTTATCACCCTGAAGCGTGCTGTGAATAACGCGCCTCTCATAAGGGTTCATGGGCTCCAGCTCCACCTCGCGATGGGTCCTCTTGACCTTGTGAGCGAGATTCTTTGCCAGATTGACCAGAGTTTCTTCTCTGCGTTCGCGATAATTCTCTATATCGACCTTTACGCGGATGTACTCCTCCTCGCCTTTGTTTACGACCAGGCTGGTCAGATACTGGATGGAATCGAGGGTCTGACCTCTTTTTCCGATAAGGATGCCCATATCGTCACCGATGAGATTGAGAGACATTTCCTTTTCGACTTCGTCGTATTCGGACTCTATCTCTACTTCCATATCCATCGTTTTAAAAACTCCGGTCAAAAACTCTTTCGCGACGGCTTCGAGGGAGGTTTCTTTTTTCGCGGCCTTTATAACCGCGGGGCGGCTTCCCAGCCCGAAAACACCCGTCGAGCCCTTGTCGATTACTTCGTATTCCAGTTCTTCGCTGTGAGCCGAGAACGCTTCGCAGGCGCTTGTCAGGGCTTCTTCAACATTTTTTCCGGTAAATTCTCTATATTCCATGGCTACCTCTATTTATTATGTCTTTCGTTATATTCCTTTACCATACCGGCCTTCGCGGCAAGCGAACCCGGCGCGGCGCTTCTGCTGTTGTAAAATTCCGTCGAGGATTTAACCTGGCGGTCTCTTTCTTCGAGTTCTTCTTTGGTCTTTTCTTCCTCTTCGGCGGGCTGATTGATCTTTTTCAGAGCTTCTTTTTCGTTTATGGGCTGAAGACCCTTTCTGGCGCGTTTTTTGTTGGCCTTTTGGATGTTTTCTCTGATGATGTCCTCAACGGGAATCTTGGCAAAGTGTTTGTTGATTAAGAACTGCTGCACGATCATAACCAGCGACTGAACCACCCAGTAAACACCGAGGAACGCCGGCAGGGTAAAGCAGATATATACCGAGAATATCGGCATAAAATAGGTCATTATCTTCATGCTGCCCGCGGCCGGATTGTCGTCTTTTTTCTTCTTGTTCTTGTTCTCGGTGAGGGCCGTGGTCAGTTTAACCGACAGGAACTGCAGACCGCCGGAAAGAATCGGGATGAGCCAGGCCAGATTGCCGAAGAGATTTTTGAAATCCATCTCGTTCCAGGGCGAATTAAGCAGGTCAATCGAACCGAAAAGAGTGAAGAATGACTCTACCTTTGCGGGGTCGGAATTATGCAATGCAATTATTTCCGGTACGTAGGCGCCGAAATACATAATAACGGGATACAGCGCAAAAAGAAGCGGCAACTGAATGAGCGACGGCAGACAGCCGGAGAGCATACCGGCTCCGTACTTCTGATAAATCTGCTGCTGCTCGGCCTGCATCTTTGCCATGGAAGCCTGGTCGCGGCGATTCTGGTACTTCTTTTGAAGCGCCTGTATCTCCGGCTGCATGAGCGCCTGTATCTTGGACGATTTTTGCTGTTTAATGGTGAGAGGGAGAAGAAGCATCTTTGTTACGATGGTGAACACCACGATGCACAGCGTTACACTGTATATATTCATTCCCGTAAGAGCGAGATAAATGCCTCTCATGATCCAGCCGAACAGCCAGGCTATCCAGCCGATAATGGGCCATGAGCCCATGCCGCCCACTTCGGATGAAAGGGCGTAAGTAAGTCCCGTAGCTGCTGCCGCCGTGGTCTCCGCCGCGGCCGTGGTGCTTTCAGCCGCCGCTTCACTTACCGCGGGAGTGGTTGCGGTTGCGGTGAGAAATTTAAAATTCATAAGATCCTCCGATTAAAAATCAGGGAACAGGATCATAGCCGCCTTTTGACCAGGGATTGCATCTGAGGATTCTCCATACGGAGAGCGCGCCGCCTTTTATGGCGCCGTGCTTTGAGATCGCTTCTATTGCATACTGGGAGCACGTCGGAAAAAACTTGCACGTGGCAGAGGCCTTGTGCGCCGAAATATGCTCCTGATAAAAGCGAATAAGCTTGATTAAAACCTTTTTCATATTTGAAATATCCGAATCCGGATATCATTTCTGCATTACAGGTGTGCAGATGTTTAAATGCTCTCCCGCGCGGGTCAGCGCGTCAAAAATGGTCTTGTAATCTTTTCCCTTTATTCCGTAACGGGCGACGACAACTATATCCATCCCGTCCTTCCACCAACCGAGGTGGGTTCGGAAACATTCCTTCAGTTGTCTTTTTATACGGTGTCTTTCGACGCTGTTTCCGATCTTCTTACTGACAGAAATACCTATTCTGCCTGTGGGATTCTGGCCTCCTGCGACACAATAAATGACGAGAATTTCATTCCCGTAAGACCTACCCTGCCGGTAAGCCCGTCCAAAATCCGCTGACGTTTTTAGTGAAACAAATTCTTTCATCAATTGATTTTTGAATCGACAAAAAAGCTGCGCTTTTGTTTCGCAGCTTTAAACGGCTATTTTCTTTCTGCCTTTTGCTCTTCTTGCCGACAAAACCTTTCTGCCCGAAGCAGTAGCCATTCTTGCTCTGAAACCGTGAACTCTCGCGTGAGATCTTTTTTTCGGCTGGAACGTCATCTTCATGACCGCGTTTCCTCCTTTCGATATTTATCAGTCCATTGACCGTAGCCTTGTTATTATAGATACAAGCTCTCTGTTCGTCAAGAATTTTTTATCGGAAATGCATAGGATGAATTATTCACATTTAAAAAGATATCAACATCATTTTTGTTGATATCTAAAAGATTTTTGCGTTTTTATTCACTGTTATACACAGGATATCCACCAATAATTTGAATAACTCACCGAATAATCCACCGTTTTTCCACAAAACACCCCTTTTTTGTTAATAACTTTTTCTGATTTTTGTTGCGATTTTTGCCCGGATATTTTATAATAACAAGGGTGATTTCGCCCTTTTTGAATGACGGGAAAGAATATTCCTGTTATTTGATTTATGCGGTTATTTTCGCATCTTAATGCTATGAGGAATATATGACGGACAACGATTTTTACAAGAAAATAAAGGACAACTGGCAGGACATTCTGCTGGTTCTAAAGGATCTTTACGAGCTGCCGGAAGTTTCATACAAAACATGGCTGCTCCCTCTGCGTCCCGATTCATTCAGGGACGGCACACTGTCTGTCGTTTACCCCGGAGACAGGCTGGGACTGGGTTACATCGAGAGAAAGTATAAATACTGTCTCATAAAATCCATCGAAACAGTCTGCGCCGAAAAATGTGAGGTGACGTTTATCTGCGAGGGAGACGATATTCCCGCTCCCGGAAAAAATTCTGTTTCTTCCTATATTACTGTCAACGGAAACAGACTGAACCCTGTTTATACCTTTGACAATTTTGTCGTCGGAAACAGCAACAAATTTGCACAGGCCGTCTCCCTGGCCGTGGCGGAGTCTCCCGGAGAGCTTTATAATCCGCTTTACATCCACGGCGGCGTGGGCCTTGGAAAGACTCACCTTATGCACGCAATAGCGCTCTTTATTCTTCAAAACGACCCCACGGCGCAAGTCCTTTACACCACCTGCGAGTCCTTTAATAACGACCTTTTGGACGCTATCCGCAACAAAAACAACTACTCCTTCCGCGAGAAATACCGCAACGCCGATATCCTGCTCATCGACGATATTCAGTTTCTTTCACGCGGCGGCGAATACATTCAGGAAGAGATTTTCAATACCTTTAATCATCTTTATGAACTCAAAAAGCAGATTGTTTTTGCCAGCGACCGCCCTCCCAAAGAAATCGACAATATCGATGACCGCATTATATCCCGTTTCCTGCAGGGCATTACTGTTGAGATTCTCCCGCCGGACTACGAAACACGTATTGCCATTCTTCGCAAAAAAGAAGAACTGGAAAATTATAACGTGGACGCGGAGGTTATCAATTACATAGCCTCAAAAGTCAAATCAAACATCCGCGAACTCGAAGGCGCTCTCAAAAAAGTTATCTTATATGCAAAGGTAAATAATAGAGAAATAAACCTTGCGCTCGCCGAAGAAACCCTGAAAGACCACCTCTCCTCTTATACTGAACAGGAGATTACTTCTGTGCGCATAAGAGAAGTCGTGGCTGAGCATTTCGGCCTGAAGGTAACCGATCTCGCTTCCGAAAAACGAAACAAAGACATCGCTTTTCCCAGGCATGTAGCGATGTATCTTTGCTGCGAACTTACAAACGACTCCCTCAAAACCATAGCCAGAGTCCTCGGAAAAAAAGATCACTCCACCATCATTCACGGACGCGACAAGATTATCAAAGATATGAAAACCGATGACGAGCTCAGAGGAAAAATAGAAATACTAAAGAAAAAACTGTCACCCAGTGGATAAGACTGTGAAAAAGCCGTTGATTAAAAGTGAGTAAAACGGTTGATAAAAAAGTGAATAATCAGTTGACAAAGAAGCCTGTCAAAAACCACAAAATAAATGACATCAATCAACATCTTTTTCAACGGGTTGTTCATATCAAAAACCCTTTACTGTAAACGAAAATCATACTTTTCCCTATTATTCACAGTACTACTGATAATACTACTTTATTTTTATATAAAAGAAAAAGATAAAAAAGAAAGGAACGACCAATGAAGCTGAGCTTTAACAAAACAGAATTAGTAGACGCGACAAATATAGTATTAAAGGCTGTATCCTCAAAAACCACAATGCCTATCCTTACCTGTATTTTCATTGAGGCTGAAAATGACGAAATAAAAATGACGGGAAACGATCTGGAGCTTGCCATCGAGACAAAGGTAAAAGGAGTTATTGCCGAAGAAGGAAAAATAGCAGTCGATGCAAAACTATTTTCGGATATTATCAGAAAGCTGCCGGAAGGAGAAATCACCATTACCGAAAACAGAGAAATGATAAATATTTCCGGCGGAAAATCTAATTTTGATATCCAGGGCCGCGGAGCCGATGAATTTACAAAACTTCCTTCCATAAAGACGGATGAGTATATCTGTGTTTCAGAGTTTACTTTAAAAGAAGTTGTCAGGCAGACTATTTTTTCAATCGCTGCTAATGACAATAACAAGATGATGTCCGGAGAATTATTCGAGATAAACGGAGATAATCTCAAAGTCGTTTCCCTGGACGGGCACAGAATTTCCATCCGCAATGTAAAGCTGCGTGAAACTTATAACCCCAAAAAAGTTATTATTCCCGGAAAAACGCTGCTTGAAATCAGCCGCATTATTCCCGGAAACGCAGACAGCGATGTTTATATTTTCTTCAGCGATAATTATGTTATTTTCGAATATGGCGATACAGTAGTTCTTTCGCGCCTGATAGAAGGAGAATACTTCAAAGTTGACAAGATGATTTCCACTGACTATGAAGTAAAAATCACAGTCAATAAGAGAGAATTTCTTGATTCCATCGAAAGGTCACTCCTTCTTGTCAGAGAATCTGACAGAAAACCTATAGTTCTTGGCATAGAAGAGGGAAAAATGGACGTTTCAATGACAACTGTCATCGGTTCCCTGAAAGAAGAAATAGAAATAGCAAAAGAAGGCAAAGATATCAAGATAGGATTTAATCCCAGGTTTTTGTCGGATGCCATGAAAGCGATTGATGATGAAGAAATCAATATTTATATGGTAAACGCAAAGTCTCCGTGCTTCATAAGAGACGCGGAAGACAGTTATATTTATCTGATTCTTCCGATCAATTTTATTGCCTGAGATTATATGAAAGATTTTAAAATAAAGGACGAATATATAAAGCTGGGACAGCTTTTAAAAGCATGCGGCATAGCTGGAACCGGTCTTGAGGCAAAAGAAATGATTCTCACCGGAGAGGTGCGTGTCAACGGCGAAAAAGAAGAAAGGCGCGGCAGAAAGATTTATCCCGGTGATGTGGTTTTTGCGGAAAACGAGGAAATAACGGTTAAATGATAATCACCACCTTAAAGCTTTCCAATTACAGAAACTACGACAGCGAATATTTTAATTTCGAGCCCGGAACAAATGTCCTGTACGGAGACAACGCGCAGGGAAAAACCAACGTAATAGAAGCAATCTTTACCTGCGCTGTCGGAAAATCCTACAAAAGCGCCAAAGATAAAGACGTTATCAGTTTTAAAGGAGAGGAAGCACATATAGAATTAATCCTGAACAAAAACAGGATTTCAAGAAGTATAGATATACACCTGAGAAAAAACGGAAAAAAAAGTATCGCGATAGACAAGGTCCCTATCAGAAAGGCTGTGGACCTTCTCGGAACAGTGCACGCGGTGATTTTTTCGCCGGAGGATTTGTCAGTTATAAAAGGCTCTCCGGCGCAGAGACGAAATTTTATCGATTCGGAGCTCTGCCAGCTCGACGGCATCTATACACATAATCTTATTAACTACAACAAAGCCTTACTGCAAAAAAACGCTTTATTAAAGCAGCTGGAAGAAGACCCTTCTCTTTCGGAAACGCTTCCTTTGTGGAACGAAAAGCTCTCTGAATTCGGAAAGGTTATTATCGAAAAAAGAAGAGCTTTTATCGGAGAACTGTCCCGTACGATAAAAGATATTCACAAAGGAATAACTGACGGAGCGGAAGAGCTGATTATCAGCTACGAAGAAAACACATCCGCTGAGGAATTTGAAACCAACCTCACCCGGATGCTGCAGAGGGAAAAATCCGCCAGGATGTCGCTGGTCGGACCTCACCGTGACGATTTAAAATTCGTTTCAAACGGAATTGATTTAAGAAGTTTCGGATCTCAAGGTCAGCAGAGGACGGCGGTGCTTTCTCTAAAGCTTGCGGAGATTGAATTTGTCAAAAAAAAGGTGGGCGATACCCCGGTTCTGCTGTTGGACGACGTGCTCTCAGAACTGGACGCCGGCCGCCAGAAAAAGCTGCTTTCTGAGATAGAAGGAATACAGACCATCATAACCTGCACCGGTCTGGATGAGTTTGTAGACAACAAATTTAAAATAGACAAGACATTTTTTATAAGCAAAGGCCGTGTAACAGAAGCCATATTATAAAACGGAGAAAAAGAATGAGTAACGAAAATCTTACAGCCGTAGAAAACAATTACGGCGCAGACCAGATCCAGATTCTGGAAGGTCTGGAAGCCGTCAGAAAACGTCCCGGTATGTATATCGGAACGACATCGTCCAGAGGCCTTCACCACCTCGTCTACGAAATAGTGGACAATTCGGTAGACGAAGCTCTGGCGGGATATTGTACTGAGATAGAGGTAACCCTGAACAAGGACAACTCCGTCACGGTAGAGGACAACGGACGCGGAATTCCTATCGGCATTCATCCGAAGGCAGGCATTCCCGCGGTTGAGGTTGTATTCACCGTGCTTCACGCCGGCGGCAAATTCGGCGGCGGCGGATACAAGGTCTCCGGCGGCCTTCATGGCGTCGGCGCCTCTGTCGTAAATGCCCTTTCAAACTGGCTCGAAGTCGAGATTTTTAATGAGGGCAACGTATATATGCAGCGCTACGAGAGAGGAAATGTCGTCTCAAAGCTGGCCGTGGCCAGACCGTGTAAAAAGAGCAAAACAGGAACCAGAGTCACTTTTCTTCCCGACGACACCATCTTCGAGGAGACAGTTTTTGATTACGATACTTTAAAGACCCGTCTGCGCGAGACCGCTTTCCTTACAAAAGCCCTCAAAATCACGCTGAGGGACGAGAGAACAAAAGAAAAAAAGGAAAACACCTTCCATTACGAGGGCGGCATAAAGGAATTCGTCACCTATCTGAACAAGAGCAAAACCGCGCTCTACGAAAAAGTCATTTACTGCGAAGGCCAGAACAACGGCGTTTATGTAGAGGTAGCCTTCCAGCATAACGACTCTTATAACGAGAGCACCTTCAGCTTTGTAAACAACATCATCACCCCAGAGGGCGGCATGCATCTGACCGGCTTCAGGAATGCCATTACAAAGACGTTCAACGATTACGCCAGAAAAAACAAGCTGCTGAAAGAGAAAGACGAAAATCTTACCGGAGACGACCTGCGCGAGGGTCTGACCGCTATCATCAGCGTCAAGATCGAGGATCCGCAGTTTGAGGGCCAGACAAAGCAAAAGCTCGGAAACAGCGAAGCCAGAGGAGCGGTCGACAGCGTTACGAGCGAGCAGCTCACCTATTTCCTCGAGCAGAATCCTTCAATAGCAAAGATTATTGTCGAAAAGGCACTGCTGGCGCAGAGAGCCAGAGCTGCGGCCAGGCACGCAAAGGAAGCCACCCGCCGCAAAGGCGCGCTGGACTCTTTCAAACTCCCCGGAAAGCTGGCGGACTGCTCCGACAAGAATCCCGAAAACTGCGAGATATTCATAGTTGAGGGAGATTCCGCCGGCGGCTCCGCAAAAGAGGCTCGCACGCGCACCACACAGGCGATACTGCCTCTGCGCGGAAAGATTCTGAACGTAGAAAAAGCCCGCGTGGACAAGATTTACGCGAACGCCGAGATAAAAACCATGATTACCGCTTTCGGTACGGGCATTCAGGATGATTTTGATATCTCAAAACTCCGTTATCACAAAATCATTATAATGACCGATGCCGACGTTGACGGCGCTCATATCAGCACGCTGATGCTGACTTTCCTGTACCGCTTTATGCCGGAGCTTATAAAGCAGGGTCACGTTTATCTGGCGCAGCCCCCGCTCTATAAGGTCGAAAGAAACAAAAAGGTCTGGTACGCGTACAGCGACGACGAGTTGAATAAGATTCTTGCGGAAATCGGACGCGACGGCAATAACAAGATCCAGCGTTACAAAGGTCTGGGTGAAATGGACGCGGAGCAGCTCTGGGAAACCACTATGGACCCCGAGCGCAGGATTCTTCTTCGCGTGGCCTTTGACGAGGAAACAGAGTCGGAAGTGGATCTTACCTTTACCACACTGATGGGCGACAAGGTAGAGCCGCGCCGTGAATTTATCGAGGCGAACGCCAAGTTCGTCAAAAATCTTGACATTTAAAGAAGGGAGGCGGCTATGGATTCAACTATTTTTGATTTTGACAGGATCCGGGAAGTGGATCTGAAAAAAACCATGGAGGATGCGTACATCGATTACTCGATGAGCGTTATCACCGCCAGAGCAATACCGGACGTCCGAGACGGATTAAAGCCCGTTCAGCGCAGAATTCTTTTCTCGATGGACGAACTGAACGTCGGTCCCGACAAACCTCACAGAAAAAGCGCCCGTATCGTCGGCGATACAATGGGTAAATATCATCCCCACGGAGATTCGTCCATCTACGAGGCGATGGTCAAGCTGGCGCAGCCGTTCAATACCAGATATCCTCTGGTGGACGGTCACGGAAACTTTGGTTCCATAGACGGCGACGGCGCCGCCGCCAGCCGTTATACTGAGGCGCGCCTTAGCAAGATTTCCGTCGAAATGCTGGCGGATATCGGCAAAGACACCGTAGATTTTGCCCCGAACTATGACGATTCCGAAAAAGAGCCCACGGTTCTTCCTTCCAGATTCCCTAATCTGCTCGTAAACGGCGGAAGCGGAATCGCGGTAGGTATGGCAACCAACATCCCTCCGCACAATCTGCGCGAGGTCATCGGCGCCGTTGTCAGGATAATTGACAACCGCGTTGCCGGAAAAGGCGACACCTCCGTCGACGAGCTGATGGAAATCATAAAAGGCCCGGACTTCCCTACCGGCGCAATGATAGTAGGACACAAGGGTATCGAGGATGCGTACCGCACCGGCCGCGGAAAAGTGGTTATGAAAGCCATTTCCGAAATAGAACCGATGCCGAACGGAAAACAGAAAATAGTTTTCACCGAGATTCCTTATATGGTCAATAAAGCGCGTCTTATCGAAAAGATAGGAGAGCTTTACAACGAAAAGAAGCTGGACGGCATCACGGATTTGCGTGACGAATCCGACCGCACCGGTATGCGCATCGTGGTAGAGCTGCGCCGCGACGTAAACGCAAACGTAATTCTCAACAAGCTCTACAAGCATACGCAGCTCATGGATACCTTCGGCATAATAAATCTGGCGCTGGTGGACGGCGAGCCCAAGGTGCTCAACCTCGAGGAAATGCTGACCTGCTACCTGGCGCACCAGGAGGAGGTAGTCACCAGAAGAACCAGATACGACCTTAATAAGGCCGAAGAAAGGGCGCATATCGTAGAAGGTCTGTTGATTGCGCTCGACAATATTGACGAGGTCATCCGCATTATCCGCGCGTCGGAAAGTGCTCAGGAAGCCAAAAACGAACTCATTGCCCGGTTCGATCTGGACGACGTTCAGGCACAGGCAATCATCGACATGCGGCTCCGCGCCCTGACCGGACTCGAGAGAGAAAAGCTCGAAAACGAATTCAAAGAGCTTCAGCTCAAGATTTCCGAGCTTAAGGCCATTCTTGCCGATGAAAACAAGCTGCTCCTTGTCATCAAAGAAGAGCTGCAGATAATTGCGGATAAATACGGCGACGACCGCCGTACCGTCATCGGCGCGGACGAGGGCGACATGGAAATTTCCATGGAGGATATCATCCCCAACGATCCCGCCGTCATCACGCTCACGAAGCTCGGATACATCAAGCGTATGAGCGATGACAATTTCAAAGCCCAGAACCGCGGCGGAAAGGGCATAAAGGGCATGACCACCATCGAGGACGACTACCTCACCGACATGATCATGACCACAAATCACAATCCGCTTCTGTTCTTTACGAATCTCGGCAGAGTTTACAAACTCAAGGCCTACGAGATTCCGGAGGCAGGCCGCACCGCCAGGGGCACATTCATTTCCAACCTGCTCCACCTGGTCGGCGGCGAAAAGGTCACTTCGGTCATTCCCGCGAAACAGTTCTACGACGGCTGCTTCCTGTTCATGGCCACAAAGAAGGGTATCGTCAAAAAGACCTCGCTCTCGGATATGATAAATATCCGCACGAACGGTCTGCGCGCCCTCAACTTCAAAGAAGACGAAGATGAGCTCGTGGGCGTCAAGTTTACCAACGGAGAGAGAGACATCTTCCTTGCGACCAAGAAGGGCATGCTCATCCGCTTCAGCGAAAAAGACGTCCGCCCGATGGGCAGAGACGCCGGCGGAGTAATAGGCGTAAAGCTTGACAAGGACGATGAAGTCATCGGAATTCAGCTCGATACGGACGGCGAAGCGCTGCTCTTTGTTTCCGAAAGAGGTATGGGCAAGAGAACGAGCATGGACGAATTCTCTCCCCAGCACCGCGGCGGAAAAGGCGTGAAGTGCTACAAGATTATGCCGCGCACAAAGGATCTGGTCGCCTTCAAAGCAGTCAGGAAAAAAGACGAGATAATGATCATTACCACCGAGGGCGTGGTCATTCGCATGAAGGTTTCGCAGATCAACCAGCTCGGCCGCATCACCTCGGGCGTCAGACTCATAAATATTGACAACAGTGTTTCTGTCGCGAGCGTGTCCATCGTGGTGGACGAAGAGGAAGAAAAGGCCGACGAACAGCTTATGATGAGCTTTTTTGACAACGACTGAGAGGGGTAATTAAAAAAATGCTGGATATAAAGTTTTTGAGGGAAAATCCCGATGTAGTAAAAGAAAACATCCGCAAAAAATTCCAGGATGAAAAGCTGGTGCTTGTGGATGAGGTGATTGCGCTCGACAGAGAAAACCGCGACATAAAGCAGGAAGTCGAGGCACTCCGCGCCGACAGAAACAAGGCGTCAAAGCAGATAGGAATGCTGATGGGGCAGGGCAAAAAAGAAGAGGCCGAGCAGGTAAAAAAGCAGGTCTCCGAATCAGGCGCCCGCATCGATGCGCTGACCGCCCGTGAAAAAGAGGTCGAGGACGAAATATTAAAGAAAATGCTGGTCATTCCCAACATCATCGACCCGTCAGTTCCCGTCGGAAAGGACGACAGCGAAAACGTAGAGGTAGAGCGCTTCGGAGAGCCTGTCGTTCCGGATTTTGAAATCCCGTATCATACTGAGATTATGGAAAAATTCTCGGGAATAGATCTGGACGCCGCGGGCCGCGTGGCCGGAAACGGATTTTATTATCTGAAGGGCGACATCGCCAGGCTTCACTCCGCCGTGTTGTCCTATGCGCGCGATTTTATGATTGACAGAGGCTTTACCTACTGCATCCCTCCGTATATGATCCGCAGTAACGTCGTTACCGGCGTTATGAGCTTTGCCGAGATGGATTCAATGATGTACAAGATTGAGGGAGAGGATCTCTTCCTGATCGGAACCAGCGAGCATTCCATGATAGGCAGCTTTATCGACAGGATTCTTGACGAAAAAGACCTGCCCTACACGCTCACCAGTTATTCGCCCTGCTTCCGCAAGGAAAAAGGAGCGCACGGCATCGAGGAGCGCGGCGTTTACCGCATCCATCAGTTTGAAAAGCAGGAGATGATTGTGGTCTGCAAGCCCGAGGACAGTATGAAATGGTACGACATCCTCTGGAAAAACACAGTCGATTTCTTCCGCACGCTGGATATCCCGGTTCGCACGCTGGAATGCTGCAGCGGCGACCTGGCGGATCTGAAGGTCAAGTCCGTGGACGTTGAGGCGTGGTCTCCTCGCCAGAAGAAATATTTCGAGGTCGGAAGCTGCTCAAATCTCGGCGATGCCCAGGCCCGCCGTCTGAAAATCAGAGTTCAGGGCGAAAACGGTGAGAAATACTTTGCCCATACTCTCAACAACACCTGCGTGGCTCCGCCCCGCATGCTGATTGCTTTCCTCGAAAACAATCTCCGCGCTGACGGCAGTGTGGCAATTCCCGCCGCTCTCCGCCCCTACATGGGAGGCAAGACGGAGATAAGGTAAAGGCGAAAGAATACCTATTAAAAGGGGTGCAAAGGACGAGTTACTGTCCGCACCCCTTTTTTTATCCTGAAACCTCCCTATGAATCCCGGCTATGAGCAATTTCTAGGGAGAAAAATTTTTGAAACCTCCCTATGAATCCTGGATATGAGCAATTTCTAGGGAGAAAAATTTTTGAAACCTCCCTATGAATCCCGGCTATGGGCAATCTCTAGGGAGAATATATTTTGAAACCTCCCTATGAATCCTGGATATGAGCAATCTCTAGGGAGATAATTTTTTGAAACCTCCCTATGAATCCTGGATATGAGCAATTTATAGGGAGAATATATTTTGAAATCTCCCTATGAATCCTGGATATGAGCAATCTCTAGGGAGAAAAGAACACAGGGGGGCTGTCCCCTTGTGTTCGGAGTTCTGATTTCAAAACCCCCTATGATTCGAAGTAAAAAAATTTAAAAAATTTTGTCCGTTTTTGCCGGATGTAACACAGTGTGACAAAAAAACGCCGTTTTGATGACTATAGTACAGATTTTTGCCAAAAAGTGTCACAAATTGTTACTCGACAAACGCCGCGGGGCCGCTAAAATAAAGGGCAGACGCTAAGCCTAAGCTCATTGGAAAAGGGAAGTTTCCTGCGCGGCGTCAATAATAAAAAAGGCGCGTCCTTTATGACGGACGGCGAAAGACAGGCAATGAAAGAGATAATGTGTCACAACAATGAATTCGACCTCTTGCTCGAGGAGCTTTTGGCGTATTATGACGAAGGGGTTGAACTGACGCTCAAGGGTCAACCCGCCTCCCCCAAGAGAATTGTTCACGAATGCGTCATTCGGGAAAGAGGCCGGTACATGTCTGATTTTATACCTGACGGAGAAGGACAACTCAAAGAAATACGCTTTGATATTATTAAAAGTACATAACCCCTCCAAAACACTTCTGAAATTCAGAAAATTCTATCTGTTTCATGTATTTCTGACATCAAACATTCAAAAATTGAATTGAGGCTCCGGCTATGCTACAATAACAAGCGATAAAACGCTTTTTACGATTTGTCGGAGGTCACAATGAGCGAAAGGAAAAGCAGGAAACTTCCCACACTGATAATACTGGCGCTGATAGCGGTTCTGGCAATCGGAACCGTAATATACAAAGTCTTCAATCTCGGCTCCCCTACCACCCAAAAGGTCAACACGTCCGAATACTACGAGGCAGAAGCCGGAAAAGCCGCCGTAATAGTAAACGGAAAACTGACAAACGTCAGAGCGGTGCTCAAAAACCAGCAGATTTACCTGCGGCTGGGTCTTGTGACAGAGCAGATAAATTCACATTTTTATTATGAGACAAAAGAGAGAATACTCTTTTATACCTCGGCGGAGGAAATAGTGGAGGCGGACGCCACGTCTCTTCATAATTCCGCCAGAATATTCTTTGATATTGACGAAGACAACGAAAGCTCCACCCTCGGCGCTTCAGACCGGATATATGTGCTTTTGTCATATGTGGCGAACTACACCAATATTGATTACGAATATTATACCAATCCGTCCAGAGTGTTCATTCGCTCCATATTCGGAGAATGCGAAGAAGGAACCGCCGCCGGAGGAGCACAGCTCAGAACCGGAGCGAACAATTCCAGTCCGGTTCTCGAAGAACTCGAAAGAGGAACAGGGCTGTGGATTATTTCCCGGGAAAACGGCTGGAGCAGGGTCTATGCCGGCGAAGGCTGCGGTCACGCGGGATATCTGAAGGACGAAGAAATCAGCGATGTGGAGACAAAAACCGTTCCGGACAAATACGTCGCCCCTTCATATAATTACAACCTTCTTGGCGAAAAAGTCTGCATGGTCTGGCATCAGGTCTTTACAGAATCCGGTGTAAAAAAACTGGACAAGCTTCTAAGAATCACCTCCGGCGCAAACGTCATCTCGCCCACGTGGTTTTCCGTGACGGGCTCCGACGGGACGATAGAGTCCAGGGCAAACAAAGAATATGTCAGCAAGGCAAAAGCAAAAGGGCTCAAAGTTTGGGCGCTGGTGGAAAATTTTAATACTGATAATACTCTGGACTATTCCGCGCTGCTCGGGAGCAGATCCTCCCGCAGAAAAATGACGGATACTCTCGTGTCAAAGGCCCTCGAATACGGAATCGATGGAATAAACGTAGACTTTGAGGGACTGCCGTCGGGCTCGGGAGAGGCATACCGTCAGTTTATCAGAGAACTTTCGATATCCTGCCACAAAAACGGTCTCGTACTGTCGGTGGACTGTTACGTTCCTTCCGCGTGGACCGGTCACTATTATAGAAAAGACATCTCGGAAGCGGCCGACTATTTTATAGTAATGGCTTATGACGAGCACTACGAAGGATCCGACGCCGGTTCCACCGCATCCATCGGTTTTGTGGAGGACGCACTGAAAAACACTATCGAAGAGGGCGTGGATCCGAAAAGATTTATTGCGGCGATTCCTTTTTACAGCAGATTGTGGTCCGGAGAAGGCGGCTCGCTGGAATCGAGCACCATCAGCATGGACGACATGAAGGAATTTATGGGAAAATACAAAGATTACGCCAGGTGGGATGAAAACAGCGAACAGTATTATGTTTCCGTCACTATTGACGGCGTCCTGAAGAGACTGTGGGCAGAAGACGGAAAGTCGCTCGCCGCAAAACTGGAAGTAGTAAGAGAATACAATGTTGCCGGTATCGCCTGTTGGAAGCTGGGAATGGAAAACGTCGACGCATGGGGAAAAATAAAGGACTACCTGAACAGATAGGCAGGGGGGCGGTGAATCAATAAGAACCTGTCTCTTTATAGCTCCACGAGGGTGAACGGAATATTCATATTCTTCAGAATCTGTTCTTCGCGCTGGTGGCAGGTAAAAATCAGAACCTGACCGGAATAGTTTTCCGACAGCCACGAAAGCGTACTCGCCAGGCGATCCTTGTCATACATGGCAAAGGTGTCGTCCAGCAGCAGAGGCATTGTCTGATCCGGCCACAAAAATTCAATACACGAAAGGCGGAGAGCCAGATAAAGCTGATCGAGAGTACCCGCGCTGACTGCGCAGAGAGGTACTCTTTTTTCATTCTGAAGAAGGAATATATCAAAATCATCGTTTATGGAAACTCCGCTGTAAGCGCCGTCCGTCATATTGGAAAACAGCTCGGACGTGGTCGCTTCCAGAAAATGACCGAAGGACTCAAATATATCATTGGAAATATTCTCAATAGTCTCTATGGCGAGATTAATCGCTTCAACCTCGCTGATAATGGAATTGTTTTTCTTGAGAGGCTCTTTCAGCATATCAAGGCGCAGCCTGAGAGAAGACAGGGCGTCTTCTTTTTGTTCGCGCTGCCACGAGCGCTGCTTTGCCTCGTCCAATTCTGCCTCGACCGTCTTTATATCCTCGCGGAGGCGGGCGATAGTTTCAGCGGAGCTGGCAAGCCCCTGCTTTCCCTCGGAAATCCAGTTAAGCAGGCTTGAGTATTTGTCCGGGAGAGAACGGAGCGCCGCCAGAAAACTTCCTCCGGCCTCTGCCGGCTTTTCGCCAAAGTAGTATTCATATGCAGCAAAAAACCTCCGGCATTTTCCCTTGAAAGAGCAAACGGAGATGAAATTGACCAGGCAGAAAACAAAACCCGCGAAGGTAAGCAGTGAAGCCGCAGCAAAGGGCCAGAGTGAAAACAGTCTCCAGTTCTTGTAAAAATAAAGATAAAGCCCAAGACCTGCGCCGACTGCCGTAAGGAGCAGCAGAAAGAACATCATAAACGAGAAGAAAGGCAGAGCTCCCTTTCGGGTATTAAATCCGTGCCTGTCATAATAATTTATCAAAGGTGTGGTAACGTAATTTATATCCTCTGACAGTTCTGATATATCTTCATTGCTGACCAGATGAAGGTTTTTCAGCGCCTCGTCGTTTTTTTCTATTGCCGCGGCAAGATTCCGGCTGTTTTTTTCCAGACCCTCGATTTCATTTTCGATATCGGCTTTCTTTTTTTCAACCTCCGCCACGGTGGGAGAGCCGCAGAGAGAAGCCAGGTCTTCCTCCATGGAGGTGATGCGGCATGTCAGCTCGTCTGCCTCAAATTGAACCGGTTTTGAAAAGCCGGCCTCGATCTTCTTTCTCTGAGATTTGAGTTTTGATACGGCGCCCGTTACATCGAGGGTAAACGAGCCTGCCGAGCGCAGATTTATGATGTGGTTTTTGAGCTCGTCCGCCAGTTCTCCGCCGGTGCTCGCCGAAAGCTGTTTTACAGAGATGGTGTTTTGGTAGGAAGTGGCATTAAGCCCGCTGAAAATTTTTGAGAGATTCCGGGCGTTTCCGGTCATCTGCCTGCTTTCGGTTTCGTTGGTAATGGTGCAGGAAGGGGCATCTTTTGAAAAATTCCTTGTGACGCTGTAAGTCTCTCCGCCGTTTTCTACGCGGATGGTGCCGCCGTAAACGCCGCCGTCCCACGGAGTAAAAAGGGTATGGGCATCGGTCTTGGCGGCTCTGCCCCTGCCGCGCTCCAGCCCCAGTATCATAGCGCCGGTAAAAGCGTGCAGAGTGCTTTTTCCGCTCTCGTTCTCGCCCGAAATAACGGTGATGCCGTCACCGGGCTCGATATCGAGATTGCTCAGTTTTCCGAAGTGATTTACGAAAAGTTTTTTTATCTTCAAAGGAAGTCTCCTATTCCTTGCAGAGCAGGGCGTTTAGTCCGTAATAAAGCGCTTTTTGCATGGCGGGTGTTTTGTCCGGCACATCCAATACATTTATGTAGTAAGAAATAATGTCGCCGTCGTGATCCGCGAGCAGCTTTTGAAGGTCGTATTCCGGAGAGGTTTTGTCGTTTATCTCAATCACACCGTCCATATTAAGTACGGCGTCCGTGTCAATGCTGAAGGCGGGATCGCGGCTGCCGGTCACGTTTACAATGAGCAAATCTCCCGGGTGAGAGGCGGCTTCTTCTTTTACGCATTGCTCCAGCGCCGCCTGGGTGAGGGTGATGTCAGACACCAGGTCAAAGCTGCGATACAATGTACGGGCAAGCGGATGCCACATAATGGTAAAGGATTTTTTGGTGACCTCGCCCACAAAGCAGCCGCGTGCGCCGATATCGGTGCGGTCCAGAGGCTCGGGGCTGCCGCAGTACGCCATGCGAGTGCCTTTGAACAGCTTTGGCTGATGAATGTGCCCGAGGGCGATATAATCAAAGCCGGATTTTGACAGGTCGGAATATTTGATCGGGGCGTGAAGAGCATCGCCGCCATGAGCGAGCAGCACATGAATTCGCCCGTCCTGCGGCGCTCTGGCGCCGTCATATACAGGCTCGCGGAGCTCTTTTTTGTGGTAGCTGAGGCCGTGAACCTCGGTATTTATATCTTCGAAATATACGCTCGACATACTATCGGACGAAAGCAGATACACGTTTTCGCCCAGATTAAAGTCCAGATAAGCGCAGTTTTCGGATAAATAATCGTGATTTCCCGCGATAATGACCACGCGGGCTGTCTCCAGCCTCGAAAAGCTGTAAGCGGCTTCCTTTAGCTGGGTGGTAAGCGGCGGGGCGTTGAACAAATCCCCCGGAATAAGGAGCAGGTCGGCCTTTTCTGTGTTGCACAGATCCACCACTCGTCCGAGCGCACCGGCCACGTCCGAAGCTCTCTTTTTTCCGAGCTCCGAGCCGCTTTCCGGCGTGGCACCGATATGAAAATCTCCGGCATGAACAAACCGCATAACAACCTCCTTTTCAGACCAATATCTTTTTATCATATTTTCTGTTTTCATACAATAACAAAGGGCATAAAAGCATTGACTGAATAGTAAAAAAAATTTATAATATTTCTGTCAAAATAAGCGCATAGAAATATGCCAAAAAAAGATAAGGAGACACATCTATGAAGAAGTTTTTGTCTGTTTTACTGGCACTGACGATGATCGCTTCCCTGGCTATGTTCGCAGGATGCGGCGATACCGACGAGACGACCACCGCTGCAGCGGGAGAGTCTCAGGAAGAAGTCACCGGCGGAGATGAGACCGGCGCATACGAAATCGCGGTAGTTACCGATGTTGGACAGCTTATGGACGGCGGTTTCAACCAGGGCACCTACGAAGGCGTCAAGGCCTATGCCGAAGCAAACGGAAAGACCTATCAGTACTATCAGCCCGCCAACGGCTCAGATGCTACCGATAATGACCGTGTTGCCGCAATGCGTCAGGCTGTTCAGAACGGCGCGAAGGTTATCGTAGCTCCCGGCTTCCTGCAGGCCACCGCTATGACCACCGTTGCTCTCGAGAGCCCCGATGTCAAGTTTGTTTTCGTTGATGGCTGGGCACTTGCCGATGAAGCCGGAAACATCATCCCCAACGTAACCGCTATCGTCTACAAAGAGCAGGAGTCCGGATATCTTGCCGGCTATGCTGCTGTTAAAGACGGCTACACCAAGCTCGGCGGAACCTTTGGCGGCGGCGGATCCAACCCCGCTTGCAACCGCTTCGCTTATGGTTATGTTCAGGGCGCGAAGGACGCTGCCGAAGAAATCGGTGCGGACATCGAAATCAGAATCAGCTTCCAGTACGGCGGATCTTTCAGCGCTTCTCCTGAGCTTGCCACCCAGATCGGCACCTGGTACAACAATGGTACTGAGGTAGTCTTCTCCTGCGGCGGCTCCATGATCCAGAGCGTTATTTCTGCGGCAAACGAGACCGAAGGCGGCAAGATTATCGGTGTCGATACCGACCAGTCAGTCCTCAGCGACCGCGTTATCACTTCTGCCATGAAGGGTCTTTCCGCCTCAGTTCAGAAGGTTCTGGGCGAGTACTATGACGGACAGTGGGATACCATTCTCGGCGGACAGGCCTCCAATCTCGGCGCAGCCGACGATGCTACCGGCCTTCCTATCGAGACTTCAAAATTCAACACCTTTACTGCGGAAGATTACAACGCCATCTATGAAAAGATCAAGACCGGCGCAATCACTCCCGACGCCAATGTAGAAGGCTGCGAGGTTGCCGATTTCTGGACAGCTCTTACTGCCGGACATACTACGGTTGTTTATGAATAATCCGGGACTCTGAATCTTCATTACAGGAGAGAAAGGGCTTTATGTCCTTTCTCTCTTTTGCAGATATAAGGGAAAATCCTCCGTTGTATCTGCAAAAGAGAAAAAATCCAACCAATCAAGAAAGGAGCAGAAACGGCATGAGCGATTCACCGTACATTATTGAGATGCGCCATATCACCAAGGTATTCGGTACCAACCGGGCGAATGACGACATCACACTCCAGTTAAAAAAAGGCGAGATACACGCTCTGCTGGGCGAAAACGGCGCCGGAAAATCCACGCTGATGAGCGTACTTTTCGGCCTGTATGACCCCGATGAAGGCGAGATTTACAAAAATGGAGAAAAGGTCACCATAAAAGACCCGAACGACGCCACGGCGCTCGGCATCGGAATGGTTCACCAGCACTTCAAGCTTGTAGAATGCTTCAGCGTCCTCGACAACATCATCCTCGGCAAGGAAGACACAAAGGCGGGCTTCCTCCAAAAAAAGACTGCCAGAGCAAAGGTCAGGGAGCTCAGTGAAAAATACGGGCTGTATGTGGATCTCGACGCCATAATCGAGGACATCACCGTTGGTATGCAGCAGCGCACCGAAATCTTAAAGATGCTGTATCGCGACAATGAAATCCTCATTTTCGACGAGCCCACCGCCGTTCTCACCCCCCAGGAAATCGAAGAGCTGATGCAGATTATGCGCAATCTTGCCGCAGAGGGAAAATCCATCCTCTTTATCACGCACAAGCTCAATGAAATCATGGAAGTGGCGGACCGCTGCTCGGTTCTGCGAAAGGGCAAATACATCGGCACGGTAAACGTGGCGGATACCACAAAAGAAGACCTCTCGGAAATGATGGTCGGCCACATGGTAAAATTTGCCGTCGACAAAGAGCCGGCAAAGCCCGCGGAGCCCGTTCTGCAGCTCAAAAATCTCATCGTAAAGAGCAAGACGGGACACAAGAACGCCGTTAATGACGTATCGTTTACAGTCAGGGCCGGAGAAATAGTCTGTATCGCCGGTATCGACGGAAACGGACAGACGGAGCTGGGATATGCCATAACCGGTCTGGAAAAAACCGATGGCGGCAGCATTATAATGTGCGGCGAAGACATCACCCGCAAAAACGTCCGCTACCGCTGCGACCATGGCATGAGCCACATTCCGGAAGACCGCCACAAACACGGACTGATTCTGGACTTCACTCTCCGTGAAAATATGGTTCTGAGGCGCTATCTGCAGCCCGAATTCCAAAACCACGGTTTCATCAAATTCAAAGAAGTGCGCGACTATGCCGAAAAGCTGGTGGAGGAATTTGACGTCCGCAGCAGCGACGGCGTGGATTCCACCGCGCGTTCGATGTCCGGCGGAAATCAGCAAAAGGCCATCGTAGCCAGAGAATTGGATCACGATCACAAGCTCCTCGTGGCTATCCAGCCTACCCGCGGTCTGGACGTCGGCGCCATCGAATTTATTCACAGCGAGATAGTCAAAAAACGCGACGAGGGCGCGGCCGTACTGCTGATATCCCTCGAGCTTGAAGAGATAATGAGTCTATCGGATCGCATTCTCGTTATGTACGAGGGCGAGATAATGGGTCAGCTCGATCCAAAGACCACCGACA
>JAFTAU010000095.1 GCA_017455435.1 Lachnospiraceae bacterium
ACCGTGGTTCTGCCGGACGCATTTTTAAAAATCTATCTTACAGCGAGCGTTGAGGAACGCGCCCGCCGCCGTGTAAGCGAGCTTCTCGAAAAAGGGGAAGAGGTCGATGCGGAGCAGATAAAGCGTGATATCGCTGAACGCGATGCCAGAGATATGAACCGCGCTATCGCCCCGCTTAAACAGGCGGAGGACGCGGTTCTTATAGACAGCTCGGATATGAATATCGATGAGGTGGTAGCGGCCATTACAGAGCTGTATAAGCGTTAGAAAAAGGGTTTTATGGCAAAAGTTGTACTTGCAAAAACCGCCGGATTCTGCTTCGGAGTCACAAAAGCGGTGGAAAAGGTATATGAGCTGGCCGAAAAGGAAAAGGGCGGCGTTTGTACCTATGGACCGATTATCCACAACGAAGAGGTTGTGAAGGATCTTGAAAAACTCGGCGTGAGGGCCGTGGGACCGGAGGACATCGCCGGGATCCCGGAGGGTTCGGTCATTGTCACCCGCTCGCACGGAATCACGCTTTCCGAACAGCAGATTCTCGAAAAATCCGGCCTGAAAATCGTGGACGCGACCTGCCCTTTTGTCAAAAAAATCCACAAAATTGTTTCGGAGTCCGCCGCGTGCGGTGAGACTGTCATAATAGTGGGCGATCCGGCCCATCCCGAGGTAGCCGGAATCAGATCCCGGAGCGGTGAAAAATCCTTTGTTTTAGACACTCCTGAGGCCGTTGACAGTCTGCCGCGGCTTAACAAAGTTAAAATTGTCAGTCAGACTACTTTCAACTATGAAAAATTTCAAAAAATTGTTGATAAAATAAAGGCTAACTGTTATTATATTTCTGTTATGAACACAATTTGTAATGCTACGCAGGAACGACAATCGGAGGCTCGCAGCATCGCCTCCGGCGTAGATGCTATGATTGTGGTTGGAGGCCTAAGCAGTTCCAACACACAAAAACTCTATGAGATATGTCGGTCTGAATGCAAAAACACCTACTTCATTCAGACGGCTGCAGATCTAACAAAGATAGATTTTCCTGAGATACAGAGCGTCGGAGTAACAGCAGGGGCCAGCACCCCGGGAAAAATCATTCAGGAGGTTTTGATTTATGTCAGAACAAAGCTTTGAAGAATTGTTAAACGCAGAAGAGACCGTCCGCATTCACAATGGAGCGGTTATTTCCGGAAAGGTAATCGACGTAAAAGAAAACGAGATTATTCTTGACATCGGTTACAAGACCGAAGGCGTTATCACAAAAGCGGAATATTCAAACGATCCCGATGTTGATCTGCAAAGCGCCGTCAGCGTAGGTGATGTTATGGATGTAAAGGTCATCCGCTCAAATGACAACGACGGGTCTGTGGCTCTCTCTTACAAGAGGCTTTCCCAGGATCGCGTTTCAAAAGCGCTCGAAGAGCCCTTCGAAAATCAGGCCGTCATAAAAGGCAAGGTCACCCAGGTCGTAAAGGGCGGTCTTTCGGTCGATTACGAAGGCGCTTCAGTGTTCATACCCGCCAGCCTTGTTTCCGACAGATTCGAAAGAAACCTCGACAAGTACCAGGGTCAGGAAATAGAGTTCGTGCTGATTGAGTTCAACCCCCGCAAGCGCCGCATCGTCGGAGACCGCAAGCAGGTGGTCGAAGCTCAGAAAAAAGCAGCTCTTGAGGAACTCCTTGGCCGCATTTCCGTGGGAATGGTCGTCACGGGCAAGATCAAGAATTTCACCGATTTCGGCGCGTTCATAGACCTTGGCGGAGCGGACGGACTGCTCCATGTTTCCGAGATGAGCTGGGGACGCATCGACAACCCCAAAAAGCTCTTCAGAATCGGCGACGAGGTTGAGGCCTACATCAAAGAGATCAAAGAAAACAAAATCGCTCTTTCCATCAGATTCCCGGAGAACGACCCCTGGACAGAGGACAGCCCTTACAGCGTAGGAAATACCGTTACCGGAAAAGTCGCCCGCATGATAGACTTCGGTGCCTTCGTGGAGCTTGAACCCGGCATCGATGGACTGCTTCATGTTTCGCAGATTTCTCACGAGCGTATCGAAAAGCCCTCTGACGTTCTCAGCGTTGGACAGGAGATTACCGCAAAGGTTATAGCCTTCAATCCCGAGGAGCACAAGATTTCCCTCAGCATGAAAGCGCTCCTTCCCGCTCCTGAAGCCTCCGAAGAGACTGAGGCTCCTGTAGAGGAAGCCACCGAAGCTCCTGCAGAGGAAACTGCTGAAGCTCCTGCAGAAGAAACTGCTGAGGCTCCTGCAGAAGAAGCCGCTGAAGCTACTGCAGAGGAAGCCGCCGAAGCTCCTACTGAGGAAGCTGCAGAGGAAGCACCCGAAGAACCCATCGCTGAAGAAAAAGAGGACTGATTTTAATATGTCAAAAAGACTTGTTGCAGTATTGTCAGCTGTTCTGATGATTGTTTCGCTGTCGGCCTGCAGTCTTTTCGGTCACAGCTTCAGTCCCGAAAGAACAGGCATTTATATAGCAGACGACAGGAGCATTCAGTCAGCCGAGATTACGGATTTTGATAACAGCAAATATTCAGAGCCCCGCTACAAAGAGGACGAGCTCAAAGCTTTCATAGACGACGCCGTTGACACTTACAACAAGCAAAAATCCTCCGATGGTTCGGAAGAAAGAGTCACGGTAAAAGAGCTTTCTGTAGACGAGACCACGGCAAAGCTGATACTCGAGTTCATGAGCGCGGAGGACTACCTGGAATTCAACGGAGTCTCCGAGGCCGTCCCGATAAAGAACCTCGTGGTAGGCAGCGTTCAGGACGGAATAGATTCGGGATTGGAATTTGCCGATATGCTCGGCTCTGACGGAAACCCCGCCACAGCTGATGACATAAAAAAAGACGCGGACTACACACTCGTTC
This sequence comes from Lachnospiraceae bacterium, assembly GCA_017455435.1. Lineage (GTDB taxonomy): Bacteria > Bacillota > Clostridia > Lachnospirales > Lachnospiraceae > UBA3774. The sequence goes on from JAFTAU010000095.1 coordinate 2,887, forward strand.
TTTTCAAAGGCGTCACGGAGCTGCAGTGCGAAGGAAAGATAGTTTACTATTCAGCATCCCTCCAAAAATCCGATGACTACACGGTGATTTCTACAGAAGAAACAACCAGCTTTGTAATTTTTAAATAATTGAATACAGCGAGGATCGGCATGGGGTTATCATGCCGATTTTCGAATTTTTATCCAAAAGGAGAGACGTATCAACATGGAAAAGACAATGGAAAAAATCGTAGCTCTGGCCAAAAGCAGAGGATTCGTATATCCCGGCTCTGAAATCTACGGCGGACTCGCCAATACCTGGGACTACGGCAATCTCGGCGTGGAGCTTAAAAACAACATAAAAAAAGCCTGGTGGAAAAAATTCGTTCAGGAAAATCCCTATAACGTGGGTCTGGATGCAGCTATTCTCATGAACCCCACCACATGGATTGCCTCCGGTCATCTGGGCGGATTTTCCGATCCGCTTATGGATTGCCGCGAGTGCCATGAGCGTTTCCGCGCGGACAAAATTATAGAAGATTTTTGCGAGGCTCAGGGCATAGCTCTCGAGGGCAGCGTTGACGGCTGGTCAAAAGAAGACATGAAAGCCTTCATCGAAGAGCACAACGTTCCCTGCCCTACCTGCGGAAAGCACAATTTCACCGACATTCGCGAGTTCAATCTCATGTTCAAAACCTTCCAGGGCGTTACCGAGGACGCGAAGAATACTGTATATCTGCGTCCTGAGACCGCCCAGGGTATTTTCGTCAATTTTAAAAACATCCAGAGAACCAGCCGCAAAAAGATTCCCTTCGGCATCTGTCAGGTAGGCAAATCCTTCCGCAACGAAATCACACCCGGAAACTTTATCTTCCGCACTCGTGAGTTCGAACAGATGGAACTGGAATTTTTCTGCGAGCCGGACACAGATCTTGAGTGGTTCAAATACTGGAAACAGTTCTGTTATGATTTCCTGAGAGGCCTTGGCATGAAGGAAGATGAGCTTCGCATGCGCGACCACGACCCCGCCGAGCTGGCGTTCTACAGCAAAGCCACCACGGACTTCGAGTTCCTGTTCCCGTTCGGCTGGGGAGAGCTCTGGGGTATCGCGGACAGAACCAGTTACGACCTTACCCAGCATCAGAACACCTCCGGTGAGGATCTTTCGTATTTCGACGATGAAAAGAACGAGAGATACGTGCCTTACGTTATTGAGCCGTCGGTCGGCGTAGAGAGAATGCTGCTTGCCTTCCTTACGAGCGCTTATGACGAGGAAGAGCTGGAGGGCGGCGACGTCCGCACGGTTATGCATTTCCATCCTGCGCTTGCTCCCGTAAAGGTCGGCGTGCTTCCGCTTTCCAAAAAGCTTTCGGAAGGCGCGGAAAAGATTTACGGCGATCTCTGCAAATACTGGAACTGTGAATATGACGACCGCGGCAACATCGGAAAACGCTACCGCCGCCAGGACGAAATCGGAACGCCTTACTGCGTCACCTACGATTTTGACTCCGAAACAGACGGCTGTGTGACAGTCAGAGAAAGAGATTCGATGAGTCAGGAGCGTATCGCGATTGCCGATTTAAAGGCTTATTTAGAAGAAAAGCTCGCTTACTAAACGGAGACAGAAATGAGAATATACAATACTTTATCCGGCAGAAAAGAAGATTTCCGCCCCATAGAAGAAGGAAAGGTTCGCATGTACGTATGCGGACCTACCGTTTATAACCTGATTCATATCGGAAACGCGCGTCCGATGATTTTTTTTGATACGGTACGCAGATACTTTGAGTACAAAAACTACGAAGTCAATTTCGTATCCAATTTCACCGACGTGGACGACAAGATAATCAAGGCTGCGAACGAAGAAGGCGTCGACGCCTCCGTTATTTCGGAGCGTTATATTGAAGAATGCAAAAAAGACATGGCGGGCATGGGCGTTCGTCCCGCAACCGTCCATCCCAAGGCCACCGAAGAAATAGACGGTATGATAAAGATGGTTGCCGGTCTCATCGAAAAGGGCTTTGCCTACGAAAAAAACGGCACGGTCTATTTTCGCGTCCGTGCTTTTAAAGGCTACGGAAAGCTTTCACACAAAAATCTGGACGACCTTAAGAGCGGAAACCGCACCCTGCTGGTGACCGGCGAGGACGAAAAGGAAGACCCGATGGACTTCGTTCTCTGGAAGCCTAAAAAAGAAGGCGAGCCTTCGTGGCCTTCGCCGTGGGGAGACGGAAGACCCGGCTGGCACATCGAATGCTCCGTAATGTCTCAGAAATATCTCGGCGAGACTGTCGATATTCACGGCGGCGGAGAGGATCTGGTTTTCCCTCACCACGAAAACGAAATAGCCCAGTCCGAGGCTTTTTCCGGAAAGCCGTTTTCGCGCTATTGGATGCACAACGCTTTTCTCAATATTGATAATCGCAAGATGAGCAAATCCCTCGGTAATTTCTTCACCGTGCGAGATATCAGCGAAAAATACGACCTGCAGGTTTTGAGATTCTTTATGCTCAGTGCGCACTACCGCAGCCCTCTGAATTTCTCGGCGGAGCTGATGGAGGCCGCGAAGAACGGTCTGGAGCGTATCCTGAATGCCGCTTCAGCGCTCAGGGACTATGTCATTAAAGCGCAGGCTGCGGACGGGACCTACGAATCGCCGGAACAGTTCAGAGCCAAGTTTGAAGCGGCGATGGATGATGATTTTAACACCGCCGACGCGATTTCGGCAGTATTTGAGCTGGTTAAATATGCCAATACACGTGTTGCCTCCGGTTGCGGAAAGGATGAGGCAGAGAGCCTGCTTTCGCTTCTTGAAGAGCTCTGCGGCGTTCTCGGAATCAATACCGAGCCCGTGGAGGCGTCTCTTGACGCCGAGGTTGAAGCGCTGATAAAAGAAAGACAGGCCGCCAGAGCGGAAAAGAACTGGGCAAAGGCCGATGAGATCAGAGACCGTCTGACCGGTATGGGTATCATTCTTGAAGACACAAAGGACGGAGTTAAGTGGAAAAAGGCATAAGAGAGGCATTCGGGCTTTCCGGCAGAGAGGTGAAAACATATTCGCCGCTGACGCTTGCCTATCTCGGAGATTGCGTATATGAGCTCGTTCTGCGCACAGTTATTTCCGGGAAGGCCGAGGCTTCCGCAAAGCATCACACCGCGGAAGGGGCGCGGCTTGCAAAGGCGCCCTCTCAGGCGGCGCTGATAAAAGCACTTTTGGGGGAGCCGGATCAGCCCGGATTGCTCACCGAAGAAGAATACGCTATCTTCAAACGCGGACGAAACGCGAGCCCCTCACACACAGCCAAAAACGCAACCACTTCCGAATACAGGCTCGCTACGGGCTTTGAAGCGCTGATAGGCTGGCTGTACCTGGGCAGCGAAAACGAAAGAATTTACGAGCTTATCCGCACCGGATGGGAAAAGGCCGGATTATTATGAAAGACATCAGAGAAAATCCCGGAGAAAACCGTATAGAGGGCAGAAACGCTGTACTTGAGGCGTTTCGCTCCGGTAGACCCATAGACAAGATTTTTGTTCTGGACGGCTGTCAGGACGGTCCCGTCAGAACCATTGTCCGTGAAGCGAAAAAAACAGATGCCATAATCAATTTCGTCAGCAAAGACAGGCTCGATGCGATTTCCGAAACCGGCAGCCATCAGGGCGTTATCGCTGTGGCCGCCGTCTACGAATATGCCGGTGTCGGGGATATCCTTTCGGCAGCTCAAAAAGCCGGAGAGCAGCCGTTTGTTTTTATACTGGACGGAATAGAAGACCCGCATAATCTCGGAGCCATCATCAGAACGGCCAATCTTTCAGGAGCGCATGGAGTCATTATCCGCGCTCACCGCAGCGCTCTTTTGACCCCCACTGTTATGAAAGCCTCCGCCGGCGCACTTAATTACACGCCCGTGGCAAAGGTTACAAATATTGCCCAGACAATCAGAGAGCTCAAAAAACAGGGACTCTGGTTTGTGTGCGCCGCCGCCGACGGCGAGGTTATGTACAAAATGAATCTCACCGGACCCATCGGACTGGTTATCGGAAACGAGGGCGAGGGCGTGTCCAGACTTGTCCGCGAGGAGTGCGACATGACGGCCGCCATCCCCATGAGCGGCGATATCGATTCCCTCAACGCCTCCGTGGCGGCAGGGGTGCTTGCGTTTGAAATAGTCAGACAAAAGAAGTTCACATAGGATTTTTGGAGGTAATATGGACGGTATTTCATGGTTTGTTCTTGCACTGATCTGCGTCCTCGGCTGGGGGTTCGCGGATTTGTTTTATAAAAAAGGCACTGATGAAAACGACAGATATTCTCATCTGAGAATTGCCGTTTGGGTCGGACTTGTTATGGGAGCTTCCGCCTTCTGCCTTCTGCCGTTTTCTGAAACGGGCTTTTCAATCGGCGGTCTTTTGAAAAACGCCGTCAGATACTCGCCCGCGTCTCTCTGCTATATAATCTCCATGGTTATCGGTTATGCCGGCCTCAGATATCTGGAGCTCTCGATAGTATCGCCTGTCCAAAATGCATCGGGCGCCTTTTCCGCCGTTGCAATGATTATTTTCTTTTCGGTGACGGGCGCTTTCGAAAGCATCTATAACGAACTGTCGCTTATGGATATTATCGGAACGGTTATTATTACCGTCGCTCTTATTGCGCTTGCTTTTGTTGAGAACAGAATTTCGCGCGGAGAAAGCGGAGATACTGACAAAAAATACCGCTTTGGCGCTCTGGCGCTTCTTTTCCCGATTCTTTACTGCGTCTTTGACACTATCGGGACGGCGGCAGACGGAATAATACTCAACGAAGAAACGGGCCTCGGTATCGGGGAAATAGACGTTCTTATTCTATACGGACTCACCTTCCTGCTCGCGGGCATCGCGGCGTGGATATTCCTTTTTATTAAGGAAAAGAAAGCTTACAATCCCTTCGGAAAGGGGCAGCTTCCAAAGGCCGAGGCCGCTGTCTGCGAAGAATTCGGTCAGATTTTTTACGTTTACGCCATGGCCGCCCGGCCTGTCGTGGCGGCGCCCATGATTGCGAGCTACTGCGTGATTTCGGTGCTGCTCAGTCGAATCTTTCTCAAAGAAAAACTTAAAGCCTCACAATATGCCTGCGTTTTCTCGGTCATTGCAGGTATCATCATCCTCGGAATATCCGAAGGCCTCGGCGAATTATAAATCATGTCATTATCCCCGCGTTATACGGGGATTTTTAAAAATTGTAGCATATCAGAAGAAAGGCGTACTATATAGTTGAAGAGGAAAGGAGCTTTTTCCATGGAAGATAATCAAATAATCGGCTTCTTTAATACGAGAAACGAAAGGGCGATCGAGGAGACGCAGCTCAAATACGGAAAGCTGTGCAGAAAAATTGCCGCTGGCGTCCTCGGAAACGCACAGGATGCGCAGGAGTGCGAAAACGACACATATCTTGCGCTGTGGGACAGCATCCCTCCGGCCGAGCCGCAGTCTTTTGTCGGATACGTCTGCAAGACAGCTAGAAACCTCGCGCTGAAAAAGTATTCCTACAACACTGCGAAAAAACGCAACAGCCACTATGACGCCTGCCTTGACGAACTGGAAGACTGCCTTTCCGCAGGCACCACGCCGGAGCAGGAGATAGAGGCAAAGGAAACCGCGAGGGTCATAGAGGAATTCCTGAATGGGCTGAGCGCAGAAAACCGCTTTATCTTTATGAGCAGATACTGGTTTTCGGATTCCTACGCGGACATCGCGGAAAGAAGCGGTATTTCAGAGAAAAACGTTTCGGTCAGACTTACCAGAATCCGCGCCGACCTTAAAAAATTCCTTGAAGAAAAGGAGATTATGTGATGAACAAAGAAAATTTTGAAAAAGCAATGGGAGAAATAGACGATTCTTTTATTGAGGAAACGGTGAATTTCCGGCCTGCCGCTAAGAAGCGTTCTTTCAGGGCCTTCGCGAGTAAGAATTACGGCTGGATGATAGCGGCGTGCTTCTGCTTGTGCGTTCTGGGAGTGTACGCTGTCTTTGGCGGAGATTACTACAGAAACGACGCGGCGGAAGAGAAAACCACAGGAGACTCGTATAGGCGGGAAGGCGACGTATCATACTATGGAAACGAGTCGGTTATTGAACAAGATTTCATAAGTTACGGAACCTCAAAAGGCGTCGATCCCGCGCGCGAAGAAAATGAGATGGACACCGCCGGCGATACCGCTGATCGCACCGACAAAATCATTTACAGAGCCGATTTGAACGGTGAAACAAAGGATTATGAGGCGATTACAGCGGAACTCGAAAAACTGCTTGATAAGCACGGCGCCTATATTGAAACGCAGAACACCAATGAATACGGCGAGGGCTACAAATATATTTACATCGGCATCAGGGTGCCGGCAAAAGAGTTCAAGACTCTCTGCGACGAGATAGAAAAGCTCTGCCATATCACTTCATCATCCATAAATGCCGACAACGTCTCGGAAAGCTATCATGATATGGAAGGGCGCTTAAAGAGTGCTCAGGCAAAGCTCGACAGGCTCAACGAACTCATGGAAAAGGCCGAGACGATGGAGGATATCATCGCTCTTGAAGAGGCTATAAACCAGGCTCAGTGGGACGTTGACTATTATACCCAGGCTCTTAAGGGCTATGATTCTCAGATAGAATATGCCTCAATCAATCTCGAAATCAGAGAGGTCTACGAGCTGACTGAGGAGCCCGCTCCCCAGAGCTTCGGCGAAAAACTGGGCGGCGCTTTCTCAGGCGGAATTAAGGCTATCGGCGACTTCTTCGGCGGCTTCGTAATCTGGCTCGCATACGCCTGGTTCTGGATCGTCGCCGCGGCAGTGATAATCGTGGCCGTGGTCTACAAGGTGAAGCACAGGAAGAAAAAAGAATAATTCTTTCAATATATACTCAGGAGACTGATTTCTTCATAATAATCTTATAAATAAAACAAGACTTGATATTTTCAAAACTATAGGAGACAGGGATAATAACCATGCCTCCTTTTCTTTTGTGGGATAATTCATTCCGCCGCCGGCGGAGAAAACGCTCTTTTCAGAGCCTCGTTTTCTCCGCCGGCCGGTTTCGCCGCTGATGGTATGTGCCTTTATTTAGGCCTGCCCCTCGCGAACCTCCGGCGGGACGCTCTCGCTATCTCAGTCACGCTGCGGATGCTAAGCTCATTCGTCGCTTATGCTCGAATTCGCTAAGCACCGGCGGCCTTCGGATCTCGCCTTGAGGTAGCGCGAGGGCCGGTCTCCTGGCGTTGCGCCCACCGGAGAAAACCACCTTCGCAGAGCCTCTTTTTCTCCGCCATTCAGAGAAAACTAATCTGCGAGGCTATCTTTTTCAGCAAGAATAATATAGTCGATTAAAATATTGATAAATCTATTGATAAATTTATCGGTGTACGATATTATATAAAAAAACTTGTGAGGGGCAAAATGCCTGATTTAACCACCGTCATAAAGAATACAGTATCTATCTCTCAGTTCAATCGCGGAATGGCCGGGAAAATATTTGCAGAGGTCAAAGCGACCGGCGCAAAAGTTGTAATGAAAAACAACACCGCAGAATGTGTTTTGATCAGTCCGGATGAATATGTCAGGATGATGGAAGAAATAAACGACGCCAGACTGCTTGCATTGGCAAAGGATCGTCTGGCAAAAGCTGACCTGTCCAAAACAATTCCGGAGAAGGAAGTTTGGAAGCGATTTGGAATAGCTGCTGAGGATATTGAATTTGGGACTGAGGCAGAGATTGAATGAATTGGAATGTTGAATACCTGCCGGAAGCAGTTAAAGACTTGGAAAAGATGAACAATAGTCAAAAACTGCTTGTTTTTAAAGCAATCAACAGGGTCCGCGCAAATCCATTGCCAATAAACGAAGGTGGATACGGAAAACCTTTGGGTAATAAAAATGGAAAAAACCTTGCTGGATTGCTAAAAATAAAGCTACTTAACGCAGGGATTCGTGTAGTGTACAAAATAGTACGAACGGAAACCCGGATGGTTATTATAGTAATTGGAGCAAGAAAAGACGATATAGTTTATAAACTTGCAGAGAAACGCATGCACCGAAACCTCAGCTGATGTACGTGCTGCTATTTTATAGAGAAAACTATTTATTCTGTGGAGGAACCATCGCGCGGACTTTTTTATTTGTGATACTAAAATGAAGTGCAAAAATATTCTGCAGATGTTTTTTATTTCTTTACTTTATCTTAGGCTGGACTAAAAAATTACTTCTCAATCGACGCCTCTCTGAGAGTAGGTTTTGTTAAAATGCTTGCGAATATATATATAATTCCCTTTGGTAGCAAATTAGCTTTGACTGTATTAGATTAGAAAGGGGATAGTTTTGAAGATAATAGTTTCGCTATTAATTGTGTTAATTATGACTGTTACTTCCTTGGCCGCTGAGACATTATTTGTTGAAGGAGAAGAAATTAATTGTTCGCTTATTGGTGAGAGAGAAACTGAATTGCCTGAAGATTATTATGATTATTATGGCTATTCAGATGCACCGGTATTACCTGCAGCTGGTTTTTCTTGCTTGTTGATAAATGGTGAGTTTATCAGAATAACAGAATATAATGGTGATGATGCGGATCTTGTTATTCCGGCTCGCGCAAGGCCGTGGTACGGTTCGGGATACGATTATCCTGTAAAAGAGATTGACGCAGGTGTTTTTAAAGATAACACTAAGATAAAGAGCGTACAAGTGAGTTGCTCAATTAATGAAGGTGCTTTTTGGGGATGCGATAATTTAGAGAGAGTTGTAGTAAATAACTACTCTTCAATTATTGAATCAAATGCATTCAAAGACTGTAAAAATCTACGAGAAGTAATAATTTATGGTGCAAATAGCATAGGTTCTCGCGCGTTCTCGGGATGTGAGAATTTGGAGAGTGTTACACTGGCATATGGTGTCGAAAGTATAGGAGCTTTGGCTTTTGTCGGATGTAAAAAATTAGAAAGTATTTCTTTGCCATTAAGCGTTGAGAATATTGGTGGTGGACTATTTTCTGGATGTTCAAAGCTTACAAGCGTATATGTTGATTCAGATAATC
>JAFTAU010000096.1 GCA_017455435.1 Lachnospiraceae bacterium
AATAAGAGAGGCATCTTACGGTGCCTCTCTTATTTCCTTATGCGGAAGAAGGGACTTGAACCCTCACGTACTTGGTACACATGATCCTTAGTCATGCCTGTCTGCCAATTCCAGCACTTCCGCAAAACGCCTTGCTATGATAGCACGGTTAAATTATAAATGCAAGCCCTTTTTGAAAAAACTCACAGCGTTTTTTTACGCCAGAGCGAAGGCATCAAAAGAACGAGAATCGGGTAGATTTCGAGCCTTCCGAGCAGCATATCAATAGAAAGAATAATCTTTGCGGGAGCGGACCAGGTGACAAAATTTCCGGTCGGTCCGACCACCTTCCCCAGTCCGGGGCCGATATTATTGAACGTGGTTACCACAGAAGTAATTGTAGTCACAAAATCCTTTCCCTCAAATGAAAGCAGGATAAAAGAGGCAAACACTATAACGAAATATATCAGCATATAGGTCTTGACTCCGGACAGCACCTCTTCTTCTACTGTGTTTCCGCTCAGACGAATCTTTTCCACGCCTCTCGGTCTGACGATCTTTCTGGTATCGCGCCTGATGATTTTTCCGAGCAGCAAAAGCCTGACGACTTTCATACCGCCGCCGGTCGAGCCCGCGCACGCGCCTATCATCATCAGGATAAACAGGATGCTCTGCGACAGCGCCGGCCACGACGCGAAGTCTGCCGTTGCAAACCCTGTGGTACTGATAATCGAAGCAACGTGAAAAGATGAATCCCTGACTGCATCTCCGACGTGTCCGCTGTACTGCTCCATGCAGGATATATTAATCGTAACTATAACTATAGATACAAAAACAATCGAAAGATAAAGCCAAAGCTCCCCGTTTTTGAAAGCGTTTTTAAACTTCCGCATCAGTATAAAGAAGAAAACATTGAAATTCATCGCGAACAGCAGCATAAACACTGTAATGACAACCTCGGCATAGTGATTGCCGTAGGCACCGATACTCGCGTTCCTGACAGAAAAGCCTCCCGTACCCGCCGTTCCAAAGGTGGTGACAAGAGAATCGTAAACAGGCATTCCGCCAATCACCAATAGAAGAACCTGCAGGACAGTGAGAACCAGATAAATAACATAAAGAATCTGAGCCGTGTCCCTGGTCTTGGGAACCAGCTTGTCCGCAGCAGGCCCGGGCATTTCGGCCTTCAGGATATACATGGATCTGCCCTGAGCGAGAGGGATAATGGCGCTGACAAAAACCAGCACGCCCATGCCGCCCACCCAGTGGGTAAAGCTGCGCCAGAACAACATGCCCTTCGGCAGAGACTCTATATCCGTCAGTATGCTTGATCCGGTGGTGGTAAATCCGGAAACCGTTTCAAAAAAAGCATCTATATAATCGGGAATGGCGCCCGAGATAACAAAAGGCAGCGCCCCAAAGGCGGACCAGAGCATCCATACCATTCCCACAATAAAAAACCCGTCTTTTGAATAAATTGCCCTGTCAAAAGATTTTTCTTTTATATTGCCGATACCGCCAATCAGAAAAAGTCCCGCGGCAACAGAGGCAAACGGCCACCACGCCTCGCCATATATAATGGAAACGATCATCGGCACAAGCAGAAAAAAGCCCTCAAAAAAGAGCATTTTTCTAAGCGTGCTTATGACCATTTTTCTGTTCATAGATTACTCCGGTTTATTCAAACACTTCATCGAGACTTTGTACTTTGTTGTGTGTGGTAACAATGATAACGCTGTCTCCGACCTCTATGGTGTCGTCGCCTCCGGGGATAATTACATTTTTACCCCTGATAATAACCGCTACCAAAAAACCTTTTTTGACGTTCAAGAGGCGAAGCGGCGTCCCGACATACTCCGTGCCCTCGTGTATAAGAAACTCCAGAGCTTCTATCCTGTTTCCCGCGAGCCTGCAAAGACTCTCTATGGAATTCAGCTCGGAGGAAGCGGCCAGGGCGCGCACGTACTGCAGAATCTGATTTGCAGTAACTGTCTTTGGCGAAAAAACGCTGTCCAGACCAAGACCTTCTATCATTTCATTGAATGAAATCTGGCTGACCTTTGCCACAACTTTTTCCACATTCTTTTTTTCGGCATAAATGGAAAGGATAACATTTACCTCATCCATACCGGTAAGAGCCACAAAAGCATCCGTCTGATGGATGCCCTCTTCTCCGAGAACCTCTTCATCCGTACCGTCCGCGTTAACGATTATCGCGGAGGGTAGGAGCTCAGCAAGTTCTTCACATCTTGCCGCGCTGTTCTCAATTATTTTTACAGTCATTCCGTGGGAAATCAGTCTCTCGGCGAGATAATAGGCTATTCTGCCACCGCCTACGATAATAACTGTTTTTACGCCGGAACGGAAAGCTTCGATTTTTTTGAAGAAGGCAATCATCTGGGCGTGGTCGGCCGCGACAAATATCCTGTCGTTTTCCTCGAGCACGTCCGATCCAACGGGGATAAATGTCTTTTCGCCGCGGACAATCGCGCACATCAGCACTCTTGCTTTATAAACGCGGCTGATTTCCATGAGCGATTTTCCTATCAGCGGATTGCCTTTTTCAAGCGTGAACTCCACAAGCTCGACCTTTCCGTGTGAAAAAGTTTCGACGTTGTTGGCTGCAGGGAACAGGAGCACGCGGCTGATCGCTCTCGCGGCCGATCTTTCGGGATTAATGGAAAGAGAAAGCCCGAGATCGTCTTTTATGTAATCAATCTGCTCAAAATAAACCGGATTTCTGACTCGCGCGATAGTACGCTTCGCGCCCATCTTTCTTACCAGAAGGCACGAAAGCATGTTAATCTCGTCACTGTTGGTACAGGCGATTACAACGTCGGCCTCTCCCACGTCCGCCTCTTTCAGAGTGGCGCGGCTCACCGCCTCGCCTTCAACGCAGAGAATATCCTCGATACTTCCTACCGCGGCGAGCGATTTGGGATTATTGTCCACCATCACAATATCGTGACCTTCGGAAACGAGCTGTGAGGCAATCTGTGAACCGACCTTGCCGGCGCCGATAATAACTATGTGCATAAAAACCCTGCCTTTAACAAATATTGCCGTATGATTTTATCATAAGCAGCTATATCTTGAAACATTTTTTTATTTCGGCAAGCTCTCCGAGCGCAAACAGGGTGTCGCCTAAGGCAAATACCGTGTCGGGTTTCGGAATTTCGACCTTGCCGCCGCGCTTTACCGCGATAATATTTATACTGTATTTTTTTCTGATATCAAGCTGCGAAAGCGTCCTGCCGTTCCATTCAGCGGGCAGTTCAAGCTCGAAAATAGAATGATTGCCGTCAAACTGAATAAAATCCAGAATACCGTTTGAGGCGTATTTGGTGGCCACCCGCATGGCCATTTCCTTTTCGGGGTAGACGACCTCGTCCGCGCCGTTTCTGAGAAGGAATTTTACCTGAATATCATTGACTGCTCTGGAAACAACCACCCTGGCTCCGAGATCCTTTAAAATAGAGGTCGTCTCAAGCGAAGATTGGAAATCCTCCCCTATCGTGACTATGCAGACGCTGAACTCAGATACATCGAGTGTCCGCATAAAATCCGCGTTGGTGCACTCTCCTATCCGCGCATCAGTAACGAAAGGCAGAATCGCGTTTATCCTGTCTTCGTTTTTGTCAACCACCATCACCTCACAGCCCAGCTCGCTCATGCGTCTGGCAATATGCATACCAAAGCGTCCCGCTCCGATTATCAATGCAGAATCCATAATTTTCTCCTATCCAACGTTTATATTTTCAAGCGGCAGTCCCGATCCCGACGCTCCTTCAGACGGAAGCGCGGCGTAAATGAGGGTGAGTCCTCCGACTCTGCCGAAAAACATCAGTATCATAAGAAGCAGCCTCGACGCAAGCGACAGGGAGGGCGTTATGCCGAGCGTGAGTCCCACAGTTCCTATTGCGGAACCCGTCTCAAACAGGCAGGAAAGCAGTGGAAGGCTCTCAACACGACTGATTATCAGAGCCGCGCCTATAAACAGAGCTATATACATAAACAAAATAGCTCCGGCGCTGCGTATAGCGTCCTCCGGAATACGCCGTTTAAATCCGGTAACATCTTTTTTGCGACCGAAAACAGCCACCGCGGCAAGAAACAGTACAGCTATGGTGGTAGTCTTCATACCGCCGGCTGTAGAGCCCGGAGAGCCTCCGACCAGCATAAGAATAATCATGATAAATATCCCGGGCTGGCTAATGGCTGTGAGATCTGCCGTATTAAATCCCGCGGTTCTGGTGGTAACGGACTGGAACAACGAGGAAAGAATCCTTTCTTTCATCGGAAGATCCGAAAACTCAAATACAAAGAAAAGCACCGCAGGCACAATTATCAGCGTCAGCGACGTAAAAAGGATGATTTTGCTCTGAAGGCTGTATTTTGATATGTGATGCCTGTTCGTCTTTACGTCGTTCCACGTCAGAAATCCGATTCCTCCGATAATGATCAGCAGCATTATTATCACGTTTACGTAGACCGAACCGGCATAGGAAGTGAGCGAGGAAAACGAGGTTTTTATGCCCATCAGGTCAAATCCGGCATTACAAAAGGCGGATACAGAGTGGAAAATCGAATAGTACACACCTCTGAAAAATCCGAATTCGGATATAAATCTCGGCGACAAAAGAAGCGCGCCGGTAAGCTCCACGAGCAGAGATCCCTTTATGATAAAACCGGCGAGGTGCATTATGCCGCCGAGCGAGCCCGCGGAAATAGAGCCCTTCATCATTTCCCTTTGACGAAGTCCGATCTTTCTGCCCATGGCTCTGAGAAGCAGGAGTCCGATGGTAATCACGCCCATGCCGCCAATCTGTATCAGAATGAGTATTACGAGCTGTCCGAACACGGACCAGTAGGTGGCAGTATCCCTGACCACAAGTCCCGTAACGCAGGTTGCCGAGACAGACGTGAATATCGCGTCGGAAAACGGCGTAAACTCACCCGTCGCGGAAGAAACCGGCAGTGAAAGCAATAAGGCTCCCAAAAGGATTATCGAGAAAAATCCCGCTATGATAACCCTAAAGGAAGCCGTGCTCTGTTTAATAGTGCGTTTTTTCTCTTTTATAGCCGTTACCTCTTACTGCTCTTCTTTGTCTTTGACAATCGAAAGATGAAGCTCCGAGAGCTGCTTTTCATCAACCATATCAGGCGCGTTAGTCATAAGACATGACGCGTCTTTGTTCTTGGGGAAGGCGATGACGTCTCTGATGCTGTCCGCGCCGCACATCAGCATTGCTACGCGGTCAAGACCGTACGCCAGTCCGCCGTGAGGCGGCACGCCGTATCTGAAGGCATCCAGAAGAAAGCCGAATCTTTCATGAGCCTGTTCCTTTGTGAAACCGAGCACCTCAAACATTTTCTCCTGAAGATTGCTCTGGTGAATACGGATGGAGCCGCCGCCTATCTCATTGCCGTTGAGTGTGATATCGTAGGCTCTTGCGCGGACCTTTCCGGGATCGGTGTCAAGCAGAGGGATATCTTCTTCCTTGGGCATGGTGAAAGGATGGTGCATGGCAACAAACCTGCCCTCTTCTTCGCTCCACTCCAGCAGCGGGAAATCAGTAATCCACAGGAATCTGAAATCATCCTTGCGGGTAAGATTCAGTTCCTGTGCCATCTGCAGCCTGAGCGCTCCGAGCACGTTGAATACGAGGCTGTCCTTGTCAGCGGCAAAGAGGAGCAGATCTCCGTTTTCGGCTTCCAGCGCGGTCTTAATGGCGTTCATCTCGTCCTCTGTCATAAACTTCGCGAACGAGGATTTGTCCCCGCCGTCCTCGGCGCAGCCCACTGCGATATAGGCGAGACCCTTCGCGCCGATGCCCTTTGCGGCTTCCACAAGGGCGTCAATCTTTTTCCTGGGCATATGTCCCTGTCCCTTGACATTGATACCACGAACGCTTCCGCCGGCCTCGAGTGCGCCCGTAAAGACTCCGAAGCCGCAATTCTTAACTATATCAGAGATGTTTTTCAGCTCCATGCCAAAGCGGATATCCGGCTTGTCAGAACCGAATCTGTCCATAGCCTCGCTGTAAGGCATGCGCTGAATGGGAAGCTGAATATCAATGCCGAGGGTTTCCTTGAAAACAAATGCCAGCAATCTCTCGTTGATATTCATTACGTCTTCTTCGTCAACGAAAGAGCATTCTATGTCTATCTGAGTGAAATCGGGCTGTCTGTCGGCTCTCAGGTCCTCATCTCTGAAGCATCTGGCAATCTGGAAATATCTGTCATAACCTGCCACCATAAGAAGCTGTTTGAAAAGCTGAGGCGACTGCGGCAGTGCGTAAAAGCAGCCGGGATGCACACGGCTGGGAACCAGGTAGTCTCTGGCGCCCTCGGGAGTGCTCTTTGTCAGAAGAGGGGTCTCAACTTCGATAAAACCCTCACCAACCATAAACTGTCTGGTAAGATTGGCAATTTTGCTGCGCATAATGAGATTGCGCTGCATATCCGGCCTGCGAAGATCCAGAAACCTGTACTGAAGTCGAAGCTCCTCGCGTGTATTGATATCCTCTTCAATAGGGAAAGGCGGAGTGTCCGATTCTGCCAGAACGCGCAGCTCTTTTACAAGCAGCTCGATGCTGCCCGTGGCAAGGTTTTCGTTCGCCGCTGCGGAACGCCTTTCGATGACGCCTGTCGCGGCCAGGACATATTCGTTTCTGATGCAGTAAGCCTTTGCAAAATCTTCTTCGGACAGGACTGTCTTGTCAAATTTGAGCTGCAGAATGCCGCTGCGGTCGCGCAGATCGACAAAAATAATCGTGCCGATGTTGCGGCGTCTCGCGGCCCAACCCATGACCGTAACGGTCTGACCGATATTACTCTCGTTAACCTCAGTGCATCTGTGAGTGCGATGCATACCCCTCATTGATTCAGGCATTTATGATTTTCCTCCGGTTAATATTATTGTATGGGATTTATAAAATATTCTTTTATTTCTTCGATTCCGTCTGCCTCGAGCTGAGACTTCTGGAATTTTTTATTTTTAGCCATTGTTAGAAGCGAAACCTCGCAGCCCTCGCGCCTCAGCTCTCCGGCCTCACTTATTATCTGAGCCATTCTTTCGCCGGGCATATTCTTTTCTATAAGAAAAGCCACGCGGCGCCGCTCATCCGGAATCTTAAAGCCCTGTTCCAGAAGGATTGTTATAATGCGCTCAAATCCTATCGAAAAGCCGCAGGCGGGAACGGATCTGCCGGTGAACTTTTCTACCATCCCGTCATATCTTCCGCCGCCTCCGCAGGAAGCGCCGAAATCTGCTATCTCAATTTCAAAGACCGGGCCGGTATAATAGCCCATGCCTCTGACGAGCGTAGGATCGAAAACAAGGTCGTAAGCCCCGTCAGCGGACGAAGCCGCGGCAATGATTGATTTAAGGTTTGTAACGATCTCCGGGTCTGCGTAGTTTCCAAGAAGCTCCGCAAATAAGTCCAGTGAAGGCTTTCCGCCTTCAAATGCCGCAAAGAATGCCTGCAGCTTTTCCGACACGGAAGCCTCAAAGCCGGCTTCGCACAGCTCGCGGCAGACTCCGTCCATACCGATCTTGTCGAGCTTGTCCATGATAACGAACATCTGTCCGCAGCATTCGCGGCTGACGCCGCAGTAATCGGCAGTGGCAGTAAGCAGCCTGCGGTCGTTGATTTTTACCTTAAAGCCCTTAAAACCGATCTTATTGAGCAGCGTACAGGTGGCCAGAATAAGCTCTGTTTCGGCCAGATTGCCTGCCTCGCCTATTATGTCTATATCGCACTGGTAAAACTGTCTGAAACGCCCTCTCTGCGGCCTGTCGGCGCGGAAAACCGGACCGATCTGCAGCGCCTTGAAGGGCTTTGGAAGCTCCGCCTCATTATTTGAATAATACCTCACCAGCGGTACGGTCAGATCGTATCTGAGGCCGCTGTCGGAAAGGTCTTCCTCTGTCTGTGCCTCATTTATGCGGAGCTTTTCACCGCGTTTTAACACTTTGAAAATAAGCTTTTCGTTATCCCCGCCCTGTTTGCTGAGCAGATTGTCGAGGCTCTCCATTACGGGTGTTTCTATCGGAGTAAATCCAAAACTGCGATATGTTTCTTTTACGAGCGAAATAAGATAATCCCTGAGACGCATCTCCGGGGGAAGAATATCCTTCATTCCGTTTATAGGTTTTTTAACAAGCGGCATAACAAACCTCTGATTTTTAGATTTAACCTTTGTATTATACCATTAACGTGTTAATAATACAAACATCCGTCACACAAAGAAAAACCGGAATAGTCTCTTATTCCGGCGGGTAGGTCTTTATTTGAAATCGTGCGCCTGACTCAGCACCATTTCCTTTACTTTGAGGAGCCTGACTTTTGTGGCGTTCTCATTTTCCTCCAGCTTCATGGTTATATATTTAATGTTTTCCTGAAGCTCCGGAATCATGACATATTCCAGAGCGTTTACGCGCCTGCGGGTCTTTTCTATCTCTTCGGCGAGAAGCTGCATGGTCTTTTCCACCTGTGCGAGCATCAGCATATCCTCAAAGACCTTTGAGAGCGCGTCCAGCGTGTCATCCAGCTCTCCGGACGTCTGCGCAAAGCCGTATGGATAAATTTCCGATGGGTCGCTGCCTTTTGTCCGGAAAGTGTATTCAGGTACATTAACGCTCATTATATTGCGAAAGCTTGTTTCGAGCTCAACGCTGCGTCTCGGATACATAAGCGCCTGCTGCAGCATCGCCGGTGACATAACCGAACCTGCCACCTGCATCGAGGCAAAGGCTCTGGTGAGCCCCTCTTCCACTGTCAGTCGCAGCTCTTTATTCTGTTTTATGACCTCCATAAAACGGCGCATCAGCTCATCTCTCTTGTCCTTGAGAAGTTTGTGTCCGCGGACTGCGGTTTTAAGCCGCCCTTTGAGCTGATTGAGCACCATTCTGGTGGGAGTAACGGCCTTTCGCGCCATGTTATTTCTCCTTAGGCATATACTTTTCGATCATTTCCGGCTTTACACGTTTTAATTCGCGGCGAGGCAGGATGGAAAGCAGCTCCCAGCCCAGATCCAGCGTCTCGATAATGGATCTGTTTGTGTCGTTGCCCTGGCTGACGTAGCGCTTTTCAAATTCGTCTGCAAACTTCGCAAAGAGCTTGTCGTCATCCGAAAGGGCGGCTTCGCCGAGTATGGTCATCAGTTCTTTTGCTTCTTTTCCTCTGGAATAAGCCGCGAAAAGCTGGTTCATGGTGCCGGCGTGATCTTCTCTTGTCTTCCCTGCGCCTATGCCCTTGTCCTTGAGACGGCTGAGCGACGGCAGAACGTCTATAGGCGGAACAATGCCTTTGCGATGAAGATCGCGGCTCAGTATAATCTGTCCCTCGGTGATATAGCCCGTAAGATCCGGTATCGGGTGGGTCTTGTCGTCCTCGGGCATGGTCAGTATGGGGATCATGGTAATGGAGCCGCTCTTGCCCTGTCTGCGGCCCGCACGCTCATACATGGTGGCAAGGTCGGTATAGAGATAGCCGGGATAGCCGCGGCGTCCGGGAACCTCTTTTTTGGCTGCGGAAATCTCACGCAGCGCCTCGGCATAATTCGTAATATCCGTAAGGATAACCAGAACCTGCATGCCTTTTTCGAAGGCGAGATACTCCGCGGCGGTGAGCGCCATTCGCGGCGTGGCTATACGTTCTACAGCGGGGTCGTTCGCGAGGTTCGAGAAAACAACGGTTCTCTCGATGGCTCCGGATTTTTTGAACTCGTTAATAAAGTATTCAGACTCTTCAAATGTGATGCCGATAGCGGCGAACACAACGGCAAAGGTCTCGTTGTCTCCGAGAACTCTGGCCTGACGCGCTATCTGTGCAGCGAGAGCCGCATGAGGAAGTCCCGAGCCTGAAAAAATGGGGAGCTTCTGTCCTCTGACGAGGGTATTAAGTCCGTCAATGGCGGAAATACCGGTTTGAATAAACTCGGCCGGGTAGGCTCTGGCGGCGGGAT
This sequence comes from Lachnospiraceae bacterium, assembly GCA_017455435.1. GTDB lineage: Bacteria > Bacillota > Clostridia > Lachnospirales > Lachnospiraceae > UBA3774. The sequence goes on from JAFTAU010000096.1 coordinate 9,952, forward strand.
TCATTGGCAGTCCGTTGATATCGGGCTGCGCCTCCGGCAGAATCATAGGGCCGCCGTCAATCGGAAGACCCATTCCGTTGAAAACGCGTCCGAGCATATCCTCGGAAACGGAAAGCTGCTGAGGATGTGCCAGGAATCTGACCTTTGTTTCGGCAAGGTTTATGCCCTGGGCCGATTCAAAAAGCTGAACCACTGCTCTGTCGCCTTCTACCTCGAGCACTTTGCAGCGCCTGACCTGGCCGTTTGGCAGCTCCAGTTCTCCGAGCTCGTCATATGTGACGCCGTCGACGCCCTCAACAACCATAAGGGGGCTGGCTACTTCTCTGATGGTCTTATATTCTTTTATCATTACCCTTCGCCTCCTTCAGAAACAACAGCTTCTATCTGCGCTCTCATATCAGCTTCAATCTTGTCATAGACGGGATCGAAATTCTCCGGATCCGCCATTTTGGCACGACCGATGGCTTCACGCGCATCAATTACAAACAGTTTTTCGATGCCGGATATCTTTCCGAGCGCATCTCTGCAAAGCGCGTCATATTTTAGCACCATATCCAGCAGTCTGAACTGTTTCTTATATGAAGAATATGCGTCCTCGTCCACGAAAGCGTTCTGCTGCAGGAAGTCTTCTCTGATCATTTTTGCGGTTTCCATCGTAAGACGGTCGCCGGGCGAAAGCGCGTCCTGTCCGACCAGACGGACTATCTCGGAGAGCTCGCTTTCCTCCTGAAGGATATGCATAGCCTTGGTGCGGTTCTGCATATACCTCTCGCCGAACTGGTCGGTATACCACTGCTCGAGCATATCAAGGTACAGCGAATACGAGGTGAGCCAGTTTATGGCGGGGAAATGCCTGGCATAAGCGAGGCTGGAATCCAGCGCCCAGAAGACCTTTACGATACGCATCGTAGCCTGTGAAACGGGCTCGGAAATATCGCCGCCGGGCGGTGAGACCGCGCCGATGGCAGTAACGCTGCCTCTCCTGTCATCACTGCCGAGACACTGCACGTTTCCGGCTCTCTCATAGAACTGCGCGAGACGCGAGGCAAGGTAAGCGGGATAGCCTTCCTCTCCGGGCATTTCCTCGAGACGGCCCGACATCTCGCGGAGCGCCTCGGCCCATCTGGAAGTGGAATCGGCAAGAACTGCCACGTCATAGCCCATATCGCGGAAATACTCGGCAATCGTGATTCCGGTATAAATAGAGGCTTCACGTGCTGCAACAGGCATATCGGATGTATTGGCGATAAGCACGGTGCGCTTCATAAGAGGCTCACCATTGCGGGGGTCCTTGAGCTCCGGGAACTCCATAAGAACGTCTGTCATTTCGTTTCCGCGCTCGCCGCAGCCTATATAAACGACTATATCCACATCAGACCACTTTGCGAGCTGATGCTGCACTACTGTCTTTCCGGAGCCGAAGGGGCCGGGGACAGCAGCGGTTCCTCCCTTTGCGATGGGGAACATCGTATCTATTATTCTCTGTCCGGAGTTCATCGGACGCGAAGGCACGTACTTTTTGATATAAGGCCTGCCGATACGAACCGGCCAGCGCTGAATCATCGTAAGCTCACGCTCACCGCCGTTTTCGTCCTCTATGACAGCAATAACTTCATCTACGGTATGAAGGCCGGTCTTTATGGTTTTTATCTCGCCGCTGACGCCGTAAGGCACCATTATCTTATGATTAATGGCGGAAGTCTCCTGAACGGTGCCCAGCACGTCTCCGGCGATGACTTTGTCTCCCACGGAAGCGACCGGAACGAAATCCCACTGTTTGGTGCGGTTAAGCGCCGGTACGTCTATACCTCTGGTAATGCAGTCTCCGGCCAGCTCTTTCATTTCCGGAAGAGGTCTCTGTATTCCGTCGTAAATATTGTCCAGCATTCCGGGGCCCAGCTCGACAGACATGGGCATTCCCGTGGTTATGACCTCGGCGCCCGGTCCCAGCCCGGAAGTCTCTTCATAGACCTGAATGGATGCCGAATCACCGGTCATATTCAGAATTTCTCCGATAAGACGCTTTTCACCGACTCTGACAACGTCAGAAACGTTCGCGTCGGCCAGATCCTTCGCGACCACAAGCGGTCCGGAAACTTTTGTGATTATTCCGCTCATCTTATAAGTCCTTCCTGATTTGATTTACTCTAATATATTAGTTCCGACTGCCCTTTCGACGGCAGCGTTCAGGGCCGAAAGCCCTCTTCCCGTGCTGCCCTCTCTGCCCGGTATAAGGATAATGGCGGGCGCGGGGGAGTCCTTGTATCTTTCTATTTCGCTTTGTACGGCTTCGGCCAGGTTTTCCTCTATGTAAATAATGGCGTAATCCTCAGACTCTCTCGTGAGCTTTCTCAGGCACTTAAGCGCTTCCTCTCCATCTGTCACAGGAAAAATCTGAAGTCCCAGGGCTCCGAATCCGATAACCGTATCATTTGAACCTATAACCGCGATTTTAAGCATACATATCACGCAGCCTTTCTTTGACGATCTCCGGCTTTACTCCGGCAAGTCTGCATGTCAATATCATTCTGACGGCAGTTATTTCGTTTTCGGTTTCGGCCAGATACGCCGCTACGGCCTCGGGGCCGTAATTCATAAGACGCGAATCTCTGAAATAACCGAAAACAGCATTGTCGACGGCCAGCTCAAAACGGGTCATCTTTTGGCCGGAAATAACGTCTTTTCCGATGGCAGCCGCCTCGCCGAGCCTCGTCTGTGAAAACAGAGCTGCCATCGTTTCTCCGTCCGTGACGCCGGTCAGCCTGTAAAGCTGAATATCTCCGCCGCAGATCAAGGCGTCGTTGATAAAATCGGCATTCTTTTTCATCTTAAGGCAGCGGACAAGGGTTTTGAGATTCGCCGCGTCAATAAGAAGCCTGACATAGCCGGCTATATACTCATTTCCGAGCTTTGCGGCAAGCTCAGTTATCTCATGAAAAAACGCCCTGTCAAGTATAATATCGGCTTTTTGAGGATTAGACGTTCTGGCAAGAATTTCTTTTGCTTCGGACATGGCGGCAGCAAGCACGGGCGGTATGTCCCGATAGTTTTCCTCGTTAAAGGCGTATTTTAATTTTTCGGGAGAAACGCGCCCGGCACGTGACAAAAATGCCTCGGGAGAACTCTTTGCCCCTTCAGCCTTTATGATTGCTTTGGCGTTATGGCAGTCATATTTCGCAAGGAAAATATCCACGGGCTCTTTTTCGGGAGAAAGCCTGTAAACCTCGGAAAAGATGGATTGAAGACGGTTTTCCAGAGTTTCGCCTATCTGAGCCTCACCGAGCTTTTCCATGTCAGCGTATCCGCATTCGGTAAGAAGCTTTGCGGCCTCCTGAAAAGAGGGCGCATCACAGCAGCGCGCAGCCTTTTCGGCGGTGAGCAGTCTTGTCTCTCTGGCTCTGAGCATGGCGGACAGGCATATATAGTTTTGATTATTATCGGCCAATTCGCATTCCTCCGAATTATTAACCAAAGAGAATCCTGACAACTTCGGCGGACAGCTCGCTGCGGCGCGATTCCAGAAGAAGCTCCGCCGTGCAGTTTGTTTCGATGTTTCCGCGCTTAATAATCAGACCGCCGGAAAATGCGCCGGTCGCTTCGGACAGCCTGAAGCCCGATCCATCTTTGTTCAGGGCGGCTATCAGCTTTTCGCCGTAGGCTGCCCTGTCCTTTTCATTCAGGATTATTTCTTCATCGCCGAAAGCACCCGCCGCTTTTGCCGTTCTGATGAGGAACTCCTCATATTCGTCAGCGGGCAGGTTTGAAAGCATTTCAAGCGCTTTCTGAAAGACCTCGGAAACCATATCCTGCTTCAGCGCGAGAGTCTGCTTTTTGGCTTCCATCTGGGACATCCTCTGCATACTCTCGATTCTGGCATCGTTTTCGGCGTGGGCGCGGCTCATAGCCTCGTCATACGCCTCCTGTGCCTTTTTGTCATAGTCCGCTTTTATAACGCCAGCCTCAGCGCGGGCCTTTTCCATGATGGCCGCCGCCTGAGCGTCCGCGTCTGTGCGAATATGGGATAATATTTTTTCAGTGCCTTTCATAAAAAGACCTCTTTTGTAAGTATTTAAACGGCAATCGAATTGAGAATCAGGAACGAGGCAAGCAGGCAGAGAATGGCATAAAATTCTACTACGATACACATAATCATGCCCTTTGACCAGTCATCCGGCTTTTTCGCGAGAATATTAACCGATGCCGCGGCAACCTTGCCCTGAGCGATGGCGGAAAGCAGGCCGCCGATGCCGATGGGAAGGCAGGCCATAAGCACGGAAACACCCTGATCCACGGTGAGTGCAGCCGCTGCTCCCGATATCTTAAGATATGTCAGGAAGAAAATAACAAAGCCGTAGAGACCCTGCGTACCGGGAATAACCTGAAGAATCATAACTTTTCCGGATTTGGAAGGATCCTCGGATACCAGACCCGCACCGGCTTCGCCGGCGATACCGGTGCCCTTTGCGGAACCTACGCACGCGAGCGCCGCCGCGAATGCCGCTCCGAGAAGACCGATTGCGTTACCGCCGATAGATTCTAAGAAACTCATAATAAACCCTCCTGTCAGTTGTTTTTAGGATTGACATATTTACTGTTAATATCAAGCGGCGTAAAAGGCTTTCCGCCGTCTGTATAAAACTTTCCGAAGTATTCGAGGCACTGTAGACGAAGGTCGTGAACGTAGCAGCCCAGCAGGTTCAGACCGAAATTCATAATATGCCCCAAAAGGAATATTATGATAAAAGCTATAATCGTCAGCACATTCGCGCCTGAATTTTTCATGGGCATAACAGCTACGGTATTAAACACCTGCCCTACAACGCCTCCGGCGAGCATAAGCGCCATAATACGCGAATATGACAGTATATCGCCGAACCATCCCGTAGCCGTATTGTAGATGCAGCCGAATGCCGCGGTGACTTTTTTGAAGCCCTTTGCCTGCCGTCCGGCGCCGAAAAGAAGCATCAGTATGCCGGCTATAAGAAGAACCGGAACGCCGCCGACCACTCCGACACCGAAATAGGTGAGAATGCCGGTAACAAGGAGCACCCACAGAGCGCCCTCTTCCCAAATGGCGCCGGCCGTATCGCCTTTTTTGACCTTTTGAATAAAGCTGCAGACCATGCCCACGTTTAAGTGAACCGCGCCCAGCGCAAGCGAGCCGTAAAGAACGGTTTCACTGTCCCTGACGGGGCTGAATAAATAAGGCAGACCTTCCCAGGTGCTTTCGGGATTAAAAATATGAACGAGCTGATAAATGATATCGCTGAAAAAGCCTCCCGTCATGGCGCCGCAGATAAATGTGGCGATGCCGCTGTACAAAAGCAGCTGGCAGAATGCGAGCGAATTGCCGCGCGGCTTTATTTTGCGGAGAGCCACAATTCCGGCAGCTATCATAATAATGCCGTAGCCCATGTCAGCCATCATCAGCCCGTAGAACAGAATGAAAAACGGCGCCATCCAGGGGTTCGGATCCACAGTTCCGTACTGTGGAAGCGAATACATATTGGTGACCATATTGAGCGAATTGGTGAGTTTGTTGTTTTTGAGACTAACGGGCACGGACGGATACTCGTCCTCCGTGGGATCCGATGTCTCGTATGCCGCGTCATACCGTGCCACAAGAGCGTCAAGCTCCGCCTCGCGCTCGGCAGGCACCCATCCCTCAAAGAAAATGACCTTTTCACTGGCGGCGAGCTTTTCTGTGGCCTGCGCCATTACGATGCGTGTCTGGAGCTTGTCGGCGCCGAGCTTTATGGAGTCTCTTTTATCTGCCTGAGAAGCGATGAACTGCTTTTTTTGTTCTTTTTCTTCGGAGGCTTTAGAAAGAAAATCCATTAGCTCCTGCGAGCGCTGCCGTGCGTTGACGGAAATGTCACTGAACGAGACCACGTTAAAGCCAAGCGGACGCAGACTCTCACAGGCAGCATCTGTCTGATCTTTGTATGAAACTATCACAATATATTTCTGTCCCTTGTCTTCGCTCACAAGAAACAGCTCTGATTCGGGAGCCGCGCCGCTCATAGCGGCCTGTGCATCATTTAAGGCGAGCCTTGAAGGTACGGTACCGAGTGTAAAATCCGTGTATTTAGTACCTGCGAAATCCAAAGGCAGGTCGAGCTCCAGCCAGGGTCTGAGCGCCTCTATATCGGCTCTCGCCCTGCTTTCTTCGGTGCGGAATCTTCTGATGCTCTCGTCAGCGTCTACAATGCTCTCTGCGGCCTCTATCGCGCCGGAAAGCCCCTCATCTGAAAGGAGCTCGTCTTTTGAAAACTCGGGTTTTGCGGAAAGGATACCGCCCTTCTCGGGCTTTGCATCGTTAAGAAGCGAAATCGCCGAAAGCATGGCGGCATGCGTCGTACGAAGAGCAATAAGTTCCGTCGTCTCTCGTCCGAGAGCCTCTCCCTCCGTATCCATCTCGTCTATCTGAACACAGCCCAGCTTTACCAGATCCTTTAAAAAAACCTTTTTTTCAGACCTGACGACGGCGCATTTCAGTTTTTTCATGCGGAGAATCGCCATATCAGTCCTTCGTGATCCTTTCGGCTACTATTTTGGCGGCGAGATCTATTTTACCGGACGCAATACTTCTGAGGGCTTCGAGAGATTTTCTGACTTCCTCAGCGGAGTCTTCGTTGGCTTTTGCCACAAGAGCATCCGTGCGTGAGACCATCTCGGCCTTTTCTTTTTCAGCGCGGCGCTTTTCGGATTCGACAGCTGCTCTGCCGAGATTATCAGCTTCGGCAATCAGCCGGCGAGCTTCGGTCTGAGCGTCCGAAACGGAAGCATCAGCGGCTTTTTCAGCCTCGATAATGCTCGTAACAGCATCAAATGACATCTGTATTCCTCCTGTGATTTAAGCGGAATATATATGCGGCAAAAGATTGGCGCATACCATATGTAGTATAACAAAAACAAGTATTATTGTCGATAACTATATCATAATCCGGCAAATATTTTTTCGCCTTTTGTGTCGGTCCACTTTTTCATATAAATTGTGAAAAAGGCAATGATAACCGTCCAGATAATCAGATAAACCCTTGCTGTGAGAAAATCCATCGAAAGGACAACATAAAACAGATAATACAGGCCTCCTATCAGCACGGCAATACCCCAGCTTCCGAACAGGCATATCGCCACCCCGGCGCTCTGCTTTATCGGCACCGTTTCGTTGGTCCACTCCATCATGGGGTGCTTCAATCCGCTCACAATGCCGAGCAGCGCCATAAAAGGAACGAATACGGCGCACAGGGCGGCCACAAAAATCATATCGACGGCATCAAACCCGAGAAAGATTCCCGCCACCAAAAGAAGGACGGCCAGAGGAACGTAGTTAAGAATTATGTGAAGCTTTATTTTTGCGTTTAATACACTTCTGGTGCTGACAGGCAGGGATTTCAGTATCCAGAGCGTTTTTCCCTCAAGAGAAATCGAAGGCGCAGTGACAGCGTTCGTGGCCAGAATCATTATCACCAAAACTGCGGCTCCTACTGACAAAGTCTCTTTTACCCACGGAATCTGATTTGACATCACCAGGAAAAAGCCACTGATGCCGTCGGCTTTTATTACTAATAAAACCGAACCAAACAGCATTATAAGAAGGCCCAGTCCGGCGTTCAAAAAATACAGCGGCGTTCCGAAAAAGCGCTTTGCTTCGCGCGAAAGAAGCGCAAGCGAGGGTGAGTGCGCAGCATTTTTTGCGGGCCTGTATTCCTTTCTTTTAGTGCCCTTATTAGAGGTGGCGATTTTTATAAATGTCTTTGACATAATAAATATGCAAATTGCAAGCAGCGCCGCTGTAGACAGCGTAAAGATAAGCATATTGATTATGTCGCCCCCGGCTGCGCGTCCCATTATATAAAGAGGATTCAGCTTTCCGGACATAGCGGTTTCTACCGCGCCGACATTGGCTGCGAAGGACTGCAGAATAGAATTCATGCGAAAATAAATTACATAGTATAAGCCGAATAAGAGCAGGTAAAGAACTGTGGTAATCAGCGCTTTTGACCTGACTTTGCTCATAACCAGTCCCACCAGCCAGCCGAGCAGGCAGCTCAGCACCAGTATCAATCCGGATATAACAAAAGTCATTATAATGCAAAATACCACCGATACTGCCGTGGGCTCGGCAATAATCCAATACTGTATTAACGCCGGAAACCACACAAGGACCGTGATAAGCAGCGCCAGCAGATAAAGGCTGACCATCCTTGCGACAAGTATCTGTGAGGGGCGTATCGGCATGGAAATGAGCATATCGTTATCCTTCGCGACAAACAAAGCGTTGTATGTCGCAAAGACATTCAGTATTACGCCGAGGAACAGGGCTATGGCACCCATCATGGCAAAATACAGCCATGTCAGGCCCACCCTTACCAGAACGTCGGCAAAGAACATAGCCAGAAAGAATATTGATGCAGCCGAGGACACCGCAATCAGTAAAAACAGCAGCGCCACTCCTGCTATCGCGCCTTTTGACCGCGGTTTACCGGTTTTTCTGTTTACAAGAATCGGCGAAAGAAACTCTGACAGTTCCTTTCCCATTAAAATCCTTATCATTACACGGTCCTCCTTTAGTCGGCGAGCTGCAGAAAGACGTCTTCGAGGGACTCGTCGCCCTTCACCTCTTCCATCGTTCCGGATCTGATTAGTTTACCGTTCATAATGATGGCAATTTTATCGCAGAGCTTTTCGGCCACTTCCAGAACATGTGTGGAGAAAAAGATGGCGCCGCCCTCGTTACAGACATCCCTCATCATTTCTTTTACTGTATGAGAAGCTTTCGGGTCGAGCCCGACAAAAGGTTCGTCCATAATTATCAGCCTGGGGCTGTGAAGCCACGCAGAAATCAGCGCAAGCTTTTGCTTCATTCCGTGCGAATAGGAAGAAATAGGGGATTTGAGATCTCCTGTAAGGCCGAATATATCAGCATATTTATCTATTGCTTCATTTCGTTTTTCAACTGAAACCCCGAATATGTCAGCAACAAAATTCAAATAACGGATTCCGGTCATGAATGCGTAAAGATCGGGGTTGTCGGGAATATAGGCAAAAATCTTTTTGCATTCAAGAGGGTTTTCTTTAATGGATTTTCCGTCAATAAAAATCTCGCCTTCATCAAAATCAAGAATCCCGGTCACGCTTTTTAGAGTAGTGGTTTTTCCTGCGCCGTTGGGGCCGATAAAACCGTAAATCTCCCCGCTTTTAATTTCCAGTGAAAGATCGTCTACAGCCTTTAAATCACCATATTTTTTTGTTAAATGTTCGATTCTTAGCATAATAACCTCCTGTACAGGCGCACCGCATTGTTAGTTACAAACATTCTACCACAAAAGGAAGTGTACATAAACCAATGTTCAAAGAAATGTAAACGGCTTTTCTTTAAAATAAAATGAAAAAATATAGAAATACTTCTTATAGAAAACAAAAAAATAATGTATAATGATGTAAAATTAAAAAGAAAAAATTTAATAAGAACTCAAATATCACATTGACAAAAACTTGTCAATATTAAATTTTGTCTAATTTTGATAAATTTATGTTTGAATTATTAACTTTATAATGTATAATATGTCAGTATAATGATTCTAGAAAGGAATACTTAATATGATACGCAAATTATACACATCGCCTGTTTCTGATGTTACGTATTTTTATACACAGTCTTTCATGAGCGGAATTTGGAGTGGCGAACATGATATAATAGATCTTCCGGAGGATGATTTCTTCTCTTCTACGCCTTCCGGACAATCCGAACCTTGATACTAATCCATCCTTTTTAGGGCGGCCATTTGGCCGCCCGTTTCTTTTTTGAATCAACTTTCTACCCCGTTCTGCTTATCGCGTGGCAGATTCTCCGAAACAATATACACTTGGGCGTATCCATCCACCCGCCCTGCCTGTCGCGCAATTAGTAATTTTTGTTCGCATCGGACATATACGCTGCGAAGCTTGCCTCTGCGATGTCAGCGAAGATGTTCGGGCTCCGACACGCTTGTCTTTGCCCGACATCTTCGGACATCGCTTTGTCAGCAATCTTCTTGCTAATGTCTTAAATGCGAAAAAAATTATAATGTGCGCTGGCGCGGGCGGGGAATACTTAAATCCATAAACTATTTTAGCAGAACAAAATTTGCGCGATAAGCAGGTCGAGGAAAACTGTGCAATAAAGCATGAAAAAGAGGCGGCCAGACGGCCGCCTCAGGTAAATCAGTGATTATAAGGATTACAGCTTGATGTTGGTGTTGTCGAACGCATGTCCGTTGAGATCAATGCTTCCTACATTGCCTTCGAAGGTGACGGTCTCAAGAGCACGGCACTTGTTGAAGGAGTAAGCAAGAATTCTGTTTACGGTAGCGGGAATGGTAATCTCAGTAAGGCTCGAACAGGTCGAGAAAGCGTTTACGCCGATGAAGGTCAGCGTGTTGCTGAGATATACACTGGTGAGGTTCTCGCAGCCCATGAACTGGTAGTTGCCCAGAGAGGTGATGCCGTCCTCTACAACAATGCTGGTGATTTCTTCGCGATAATCATACCACGGTACAAGATCCTTTGAAGCATAGCCTCTGGTTCCGCCCTGTCCGTAAATGGTAAGCGTTCCGTCAACGAGAATCCAGGCAGCCTTGTTTCCGCAGCTTCCGCCAATGATCTCTTCGTTGGGGTCATTGGACCAGTAGATAGCTCCGCCGTAACCGACCTTGTTGAACTCTTCCCAGTTCTGAGTATCAGGATAAAGCGCTTTCGCCTTTACCATACTGAAGCTGCTGTCGGTAATCGTAGGAGCGGTGCTGCCGGTGAATACGATATCAGTAATGCCGGTGCAGTAGCTGAACGCGTAGGTGCCGATCGTGGTAAGGCTGGCGGGGAAGGTTACTTCCTCAAGAGCGGTGCAGCCGTAGAATGAGCTGGTGCTCAGAGTGGTAAGCGCGCTTCCGAAGGTGATGTCGGTAAGGTTTACGCTGTCATAGAAAGCGTAGTTTCCGATGCCGGTTACCTTGTCGCCGATAATGAGGGTAAGAATCTCATCTCTGTAGCCGTACCAGGGAGTTTCGCCTCTCGAATAGCCTCTGATCGTTCCGGTGCCGCTGATGGTCATAACGCCTCTGTCAAGGCTGTACTTGGTGGCTCCGCAGGAACCGTTGATATGATCCACAAGCCATACGCCCTTGCCGGCATATTTGTCTTTTGCAAAGCCGGTCCAGGAGGACTGATAAATATAATGTGCTTTTGTATTTGCAAGAGCGTTTGCTGCAAAGTTAGGAGCAGAAGCGCTGTTGAAAACCATAAGCGTAAGTCCGGAGCAGTTGTTGAATGCATAGTTGTTAACAGTGGTAAGACTTGCAGGGAAATCAATTTCGGTGAGCTTGGAGCAGCCAGAGAAAGCATTAACACCTATAGAGGTAACAGAACTGCCAATCGTAACGGAAGTAGCATTTGAAAATCCGAAAAAAGCATAACTTCCGATAACACCTATTGAATCTCCTACAACTATGCTCGTGCACTCGGTCTTGTAGCTGTCCCAGGGAGTTGCATTCTTTGAGTAGTTGGTAATATTGCCTGTTCCGAAAACGGTAAGGGTTCCGGCGCTGTATGTCCAGACGATATTTGAACCGGGAATGGTATGAACCGAAAGAGCGGGAACGGCAACCGTGGTTCTGCTGAGTTCTGCGTGGCAGACTGTGCAGTATACGACCTCGTCGTATGAGCCGGCTGACTGCTCGGTAGCAGCTACTTCGTTCTCTCTTACGGCCTCGCCGGGTGTATGTCCGGTAGCGGGAACATTTACAGTATTTCTGCTGATTTCCTGCTCGCAGACCGTGCAGTATACGACTTCATCATAAGAACCGGCAGTCGTGCATGTAGCAGCAACCTGATTCTCAATGACGGTTTCTCCGGCAGTATGTCCCGTGGCCGAAACATTTACGGTATTCCTGCTGATTTCCTGCCCGCAGACCGTGCAGTACACGACTTCGTCATAAGAACCACCGGTCGTGCATGTAGCAGCTGTCTGATTCTCTATTACAGTCTCTCCCGCTGTATGTCCGGTAGCGGGAACGACTACAGTATTTCTACTGATCTCTTCCTCACAGATTGTGCAGTATACGACTTCGTCATAAGAACCCGCGGTCGTACATGTAGCGGCCGTTTCGTTCTCTCTTACCGCCGTACCGGCGACATGCTCGCAGACCTCGGGTCCGAAGGGATCTTCAGGAAGATCTACACCGGAGTTTCTCTCGAGAGCCATTGCGTTTGCAGCGAAACTAAACACAAAGGTAAGTGCCAGAACAACTGCTAAAACTTTTTTGATTTGCTTCATAGTTCTTTCCTTTCTGACTAACTTAATTTCATATCTCCGTTCTTGACCCAGCCGAGTTTTCGAAGGAGTATATTTAGTAGTGGAGTGATTACGGCGGGGAGCACAATCGCGATGCAGGCAAGTCCGATCCAGTCGTTTGCTGTGATTCCGGCTTTTGCACCGGAAGCGATGTCGCTTACCCAGCCTGTATAAACGCCAAGCGGTCCGACCATCCCGCAGGTTCCCACCCCGGAAGAAACGGCAGCGCCGTTCATTTCGAGTCTGAAAACGCAGGTGGCAACCGGTCCCGTGATGGCCGACGTAAGTATGGGGGCAATCCAGATACGTGGATTCTTTATTATATTTCCCATCTGCAGCATGGACGTTCCGATGCCCTGGGAAACAAGTCCTCCCCATCCGTTATCTCTGAACGATATAACCGCAAAACCTATCATCTGGGCACAGCAGCCTGCTACCGCGGCACCACCGGCCAGACCGGTAAGTCCAAGCGCGGCGCAGATGGCAGCCGAAGAAATGGGAAGTGTCAGGGCAACGCCCACAATAACAGACACAAGTATTCCCATCAGGAAAGGCTGCAGCTCAGTAGCCCACATGATAAGCTCGCCGGTCTTCATGGCGGCTTTTCCTAGTAAAGGTGCGATAAGTGCCGACAGCGCTATACCGATTCCGATGGTGACAAGCGGCGTGACAAGTATGTCAACTTTTGTTTCTTTTGAAACCGCTTTGCCGAATTCGGCTGCTATGATAGCTACAAAAAGTACTGCCAGCGGTCCGCCCGCTCCACCGAGAGCGTTTGCGGAAAAACCCACGGGTATCAGGGAAAACAGCACAAGCGGCGGACATTTCAGTGCATAGCCTATGGCACATGCCATAGCGGGACCGCTCATTGCGCTCGCGATTCCGCCGACCGTGTAATCAACACCACCGACGGTTGCCACTGTGGCCGTAAGCCATGGGATTCCGAACTGCTTTCCTACGGTGTCTATTATCGTTCCGATGAGCAGCGAACAGAAAAGACCCTGTGCCATCGCGCCAAGCGCATCGATAAAATACCTGCGGGCTGATATCTCTATATCCTTCTTCTTAAGGAATGCCTTAAACCTGCTCATATCTGAACGGAAATCCGTGTGTTTCATTATAATTAAAACTATGTACTAACTATAACTTTATCTTGTGAAGTTTGCAAGTGTTTTTTTTCAAAAAATGTACTGAAAAAACGTAATTTCTTCGCAATTGAACGATTATTTTGCCTCTTGCCTGATTCGCGCAAAATAAAAGCGGTATTTTTTGCCCCGACTGTGTAAGAGCCGGGGCAAAACCGCCTTTTTAAATCAGTCCCATTCGTAGTCTTTTATCTGATGAACAACATCGATAATGGTGCCGTCACGTGCTTCGATAACGCCTACTACCCTGTCGCCGAATTTAATCTTTTCGGGCTCTCCGGTGATGGCGTATGCCATGTCACGAAGCTCCTCGATGGTCTTGACCGGGAGCTTTGCGGCTTTGGCGCACTCAAGCAGGTCGGGGCGGGCCGGATTGACCGCTACGCCGTAGTCGGTAATGACGACATCGACAGTCTCGCCGGGAGTGGTGACCGTGGTAACGTCCGTGCAGATGGCGGGAGTGCGTCCCTGAAGCAGCGGAACGATAACTATGGTGCACTTCGCTCCTGCGGCAGTGTCGGGATGTCCGCCCTGAGCGCCTGTAACCATGCCGTTTGAATCCACAACAACGTTGCAGTTGAAGTGAGTGTCGACCTCGAGTGAAGCCAGTATGACAAAATCAAGCTGATTTACATACGCACCCTTGTTCATGGGGTTTGCGTATTCAGATCCGGTGATCTCGATGTGATTGGGATTTTTGGAAATCGACTCGATAGCCTTGAGGTCAAAGTCCTGCGTGTCCACGATCTTGTCGATAAGTCCCTCTTCGAGCAGCTCACACATAGGTCCTGCTATTCCGCCGAGGCCGAGTCCCATCTTTATTCCGCGCTCTTTCATAATCTTTCCGAGCGAAATGGTGGACGCTATGGAAGCTCCGCCCACGCCGGTCTGATATGAAAATCCGTCCTTGAAATAAGGCGTGTTGATGACAAACTGCGTGCAGTATTCGGCCTGCATGAGCTTGCGAACGTCGGTGGTGGGCTTTGCAGCGCCGGTAGCGATTTTGGCGGGGTTGCCGATCTCGTCTACCACAACCACATAGTCAACATTAACCTGGCTGATGGAAGCCGGGATGTTGGGATAAGGAACGAGAGTGTCGGTGATGGCGACGACCTTGTCTGCGTACTGCGCGTCAACATAGGCATAGGACAAAACGCCGCAGTCGGACTTTCCGCCGACGGCACGCATATTTCCGTAGCAGTCGCAGGTGGGAGCTCCGATAAAGGCGACATCGATGTGAACATCTCCGCTCTCGATGGCGCGAACCCTGCCGCCGTGTGAACGCATGATGGCATAGCCTTTGAGCTTTCCGGTGGAAATGGCCTCACCAATCTGTCCGCGAACGCCGGAGGACTGAATATTGGTAATAGTTCCGTCCTCAATCATAGGGACTATAGGGTTGTGAGCCTTTCCGAGGGATGAAGCGCAGATTGTAAGGTCCTTTACGCCGAGCTTGTGAATCTCTTCCATTACCATATTGACGATATAATCGCCCTCACGGAAGTGATGATGGAACGAGACGGTCATGCCGTCCTTTATGCCGCATTTTTTGACCGCTTCGGCAATTGAATCGAGCATCTTGCTCTCCTTCGGGTCCATCCATGCGCGGACCTTCGGAGCGGCTTTTCTGTACTCCTCGCCGTTTCGGGCGTATGTTCCGGCGAAGGGCTTCATATTAAGATCCTGTAATACTTTTTCGGGTATGTCTCTTCCTACTGCATTAATCATCTTATAAGTCCCCCTCGTAAACGCCGGCAGCTTTTGCCAGTTCTATTGTTCTCTTGGCGCCCGGATAGAAAGCGATGTCGATCATCTTTCCGTCAACGGTAAATACGCCGATGCCCATGGCCTTCTTTTCGTCAACTTCCTTGACGATCTTTTCGGCCTGAATAATCTGCTTCTGAGTGGGGGTGAACACTTCGTGGCAGACAGCAATCTGACGGGGATTGACGATAGATTTTCCATCAAAGCCCATCATCTTGATCATTTCGGTTTCTTTGCGGAAGCCTTCCATGTCATCGAGATTGGTGAAAACGGTGTCAAAGCACTGTTTGCCGGCACAGCGGGCAGCGTTTATCATCTGACCTCTGGCCCAGGCAAACTCCACTCCGGTTCCGCTGATGACGGTCTGAAGATCCTTTGTGTAGTCTCCGCCCGAAAGCGCGATGCCGAAAAGAAGCGGCGAAGCCTGGCAAATCTCGAGTGCGTTCAAAACGCCTTTTGTGGATTCGAGCGCAGCCATAATGAGAATCTCGCCGTGCTCTACTCCGAATTCGGCCTCGGCCTTTTTCATTTCTTCTTCAACGGCAATAACATCAGCAGCGCTCTCGCACTTTGAAATACGAATGGAGTCGCAGCGTCCGGCAACGCAGACACGGATGTCTTCTTTCCAGTGAGCGGTTTCGAGGCCGTTTATACGGACTACGCGCTCTACTCCGTGATAATTGATTTCTTTGAGGGCATGATAAAGTGAATATCTGGCCGCGTCTTTTTGATTCTCGGCAACAGCGTCCTCAAGGTCAAGCATAATGGAGTCGGGCTTGTAAATAAAAGGATCCTTTATAAGTCCGGGTTTTTGTGCATTGAGGAACATCATTGACCTTCTGAGTCTGGTAAGATTGGGATTGTTGATCATCTGATTGCACCTCCCCACGGAAGCTTCTTTCCGGCTGCGATATCATCCTCCGTATAGCCGCTCGCGCGAAATACCGCGCCCTCGACTCTGGCTTTAAGTGTGCAGCTGAGAGCCCCCTTGTCAATAACCGTAACTTTGGCATTGGTCACGTCAAGTCTGTCCAGCGTTTCCAGTACGGTTGCTCTTATCTGTTTTCCGAACTGATTTAAAACGCTGCTTTCGATAGTCAGGTCCAGTTTTCCGTTTCCGGGTTCTATACTGACCTGTGCGTCACTGGATTCGAGTGTTCCGGCAACGCTCGCACATAAAACATCCATAATTTTCCTCCTTTTCTAAAAGGATTATTTACTAAGAAAATTATAGTTTAATAGAAGGCAAAAAGCAAGGCGGCGCCCTGCTTTTTAACTGTTAAGTTTATTAGTTTTATAAAGTGTTTTTCCTTATAAACTAAGGTTTGGAACAGCGTTCAATTCAAGAGAAAAAAAGTCTTTTTTGAGATAATGATAATACGCGGCAGATCCGATCATGGCCGCATTGTCGGTGCACAACGCAG
Source organism: Lachnospiraceae bacterium (assembly GCA_017455435.1). Classification (GTDB taxonomy): domain Bacteria; phylum Bacillota; class Clostridia; order Lachnospirales; family Lachnospiraceae; genus UBA3774. The sequence goes on from JAFTAU010000096.1 coordinate 26,619, forward strand.
GAGACGGCGAAAAGAGCCTGATATTGTTGTTTTCGCATTCAGAAAGCAAAGCGCCGCGAAGGGCGCCGTTTGCTGCCACTCCGCCCGCCAGAACTATCCTTTTTTCGCCAAAATCTTTTGCTGCTTTTATCGCTCTCTCCACAAGAGAATCCACCACTGCCTGCTGAAAGCTCGCGGCGACATCGGCAGTATTTATCTCTTCCTTCGCCATCTGTTTTTGATTAAGGAAATTCAGCACGGCGGATTTCAGGCCGCTAAAAGTAAAATCATACGGGGCTTCATCTATTTTACCGCGCGGAAAGGAAATCGCGGAAGAGTCGCCCTCTCTCGCGGCCAGCTCGATCTTAGGGCCGCCGGGGTATCCGAGGCCAATCGCGCGGGCCACCTTGTCAAAAGCCTCTCCCGCCGCGTCGTCACGGGTAGAACCGATAATCTCAAACTGTCCGTAATCTTTCATTACAGCGATATGCGTATGCCCGCCGGATACTATCAGGCACAAAAAAGGAGGTTCAAGCTCCGGATGCTCGAGAAAATTGGCGCAGACGTGGCCTTCGATGTGATTGACTGCTATAAGCGGCTTTTTGGCCGCGTACGCTATGGCTTTTGCAGCTGAAACGCCCACCAGAAGCGCTCCCACAAGCCCCGGACCGTATGTGACAGCAACTGCATCTATATCGTCAAGTGTCAGCGATGCATCGGACAGTGCCTGCCTGATAACGGGGTTAATATTCTGGATATGCTTTCTGGAGGCCAGCTCCGGGACCACGCCGCCATATCTGGTATGAATCGGCACCTGTGAATTGATAACATTCGACAGAATCTGCCTGCCGTTTTTTATTACCGCCGCGGCAGTTTCGTCACAGGAGCTTTCTATTGCGAGAATATTTATATCATTCATCTTCTGTTTCTTCTTCAAATTTAATGGTTTCGCTCATGCCGTCCTTTGCGACGAAGGTTTCCGGGAAGATTGCCCTGGCAACGTCTTCAAATTCACGCGGTCTGTTCATGGACGGACTGAAATGAGTCAGCCACATTTTTTTCGGCTTTGCCATAGCGGCAATCTCCGCGGCTTCCTCGAAATTCATATGCATATGCTCTTTGGCTTTTTCCTGCGTGCCGGCCTCTCCGTACATGCCCTCGCAGATAAAGAGGTCGCTGCCGGCCGCGGCTTCGACTATGGCATCAGTAGGTCTGGTGTCCGTGGTATAGGTAATCTTGATGCCCTTTCGCGGGGGACCCATAACCATCTCGGGCGTATAAAGCTCACCCTCATACTCCACAGTCTCACCGCTTTGGAGCCTGCCCCACAGCTGAACAGGAAGATCCAGGCTCTTTGCCCGCTCCAGATCGAATTTGCCCGCTCTGGGAAAGTGCAGGCTGTAGCCGTAGCAGGTAACGCGGTGATTTACCTTAAAAGCGTGAATCTCATACGGCCACGCGTTTATTATTTCTTTGTTGTTTCTGAGTTCGATAAAATTTATCTCGTATGGCAGCTCCGGCGCAATGACTCTCAGACAGTTCACAACGTTGGCAACACCGCGTGGACCGATTATGGTCAGAGGCTCCGTCCTCTGGGAATTTCCGATGGCGAGAAGCAGTCCCGGCAAACCGCTGACGTGGTCGGCGTGAAAATGTGTCAGCAGTATGTAATCCAGAGATTTCAGGCTCCAGCTTTTTTTCTTTATTGGGATCTGCGTCCCTTCGCCGCAGTCTATGAGCAGATTGCTCCCTTCATATCTGGTCATCAGCGAGGTGAGCCATCTGTAAGGGAGCGGCATCATTCCGCCCGTTCCGAGCAAACAAACATCTATCATTATTAATCCTCTGTTTCTATACTTCTGAAATCCTCGTCTTTTTCAGGCATTCTTTTTATGATGAATCTTTTTGCCGATTCCGGAATCAGCTCATCGATCAGCGACGCCCACTCTATCAGGCAGACTCCTTCTCCGAAAAAGTATTCCTCGTATCCGAGCTCGTACATCTCCTCGGGCTCTTCTATCCTGTAAACGTCAAAATGGTAAAAAGGCAATCTGCCGCCTTCGTACTCACGAATAATGGTAAAGGTAGGGCTGGCAACTACATCTCTGATTCCGAGTCCTGCAGCAAATCCTGCCGCGAAAACGGTTTTGCCTGCGCCCAGATCTCCGTCAAGGCAGATAATATCGCCCGGGCCTGCGTTCATTCCAAAGCTTCTGCCAAGTTCAAAGGTTTCCTCTCTGCTATTGCTGATGTATTTCATATTATTCCCTGATACGGTGCTCCATAATAACGGCGTTTTCCGCCGGGTCGGAGTAATAATCCTGCCTGATACGCACAGTCACATATCCGCGCGACTCGTAGAGCTTAATTGCGGATTCGTTTGAGGCGCGAACCTCCAGAGACCAGAAATCGGCTCCTGACGCATCTTCCATGGCGCTGATAAGGCGGCTTCCGATGCCGGCTCTGCGAAGCTCGGGGCTAACGGCAATTCTGAAAAGCTCGCCCTCTCCGGAAACGGTCTGGTAGAGAACATATCCGCAGGGAGTTCCCTTTCGCTTTGCAACCAATGCGCCGTTACAGCGATTTCCGAAATGAGACTCTATCATCGCAGACGTCCATGCATCAGTAAAGCATTCTTTTTCAAGACCGGCAATAAATGAAATATCCGCATCCGCAGCGGCGGAAACCTCGACATATTCTCTTTCTGCCTGAGACTGTCTGAGATAAACGGGAGCGAAATCATCGGCGGTGACGGTTTTTCCTTCATCAAAAAGTCTCTCCGCATACGCAGCCAGGGTGCCGGCGCGCGGCCTGTTCAGATGAGGTGCGGCAAAAAATGCGCAGTCTCCGAGCGCGGACGCAATTTCATCTTTAAATCTATCCGTGCCGTCTCCGGCGAAAATGATTTCCTCACCCGGGTGCTTCTCATTCAGAAATGTCGTAAGTTCTCTCACGCTCATAGCGCTGTCCTCGGCAAGGGCGCGCAAAGTTTCTCCCTCAAAACGGTAAAGCGCCGTATATACCTGATCGCGTCTGGCGTCCATAACGGGACAGATAATCCGTTTATCTCCGGCAAAATTATACGCGATGGCCGCAAGCGTGGAAACGCCGACAATCGGGATATCCAGTGCCAGAGCCAGGCCTTTTGCGGTGGACGCGCCTATACGAAGCCCGGTGAACGAGCCCGGTCCGCCGCTGACGGCAATAGCGTTAAGCGTGCCCATATCGGTCTCAGTCATCCTGATGATTTCGTCGATCATGGGCAGCAGCGTCTGCGAGTGAGTCTTTTTGTAATCCGTAAAATACTCGGCTATCAGCCTGCCGCCGTCGGTTATCGCGGCGGACGCCGAAACGGCCGAGCTTTCTATCGCGAGAAGTTTCATATCTTTCCTGCTCTTTTTTCGTTTTTGCGCCTAAGTATTATAACAATTTAAACGCGCTGTTGCCACAAAAAAAATAAGGATCACCTTGTTTATCAAGAGTGAAGTAATTGGTTTTTTAATTCGTATATTTCTTACAAGCTTCTTCCAATTCTAAAAACATACAACTGTTTCTTGCCAACTCATCATTGTTGCCATTTACGACACGCTCGTAAGTTTTTAATGCTTTCTTTTGTATTTTAGATAATGATGATAAACATGCTTTATACTCTTTTCTCAGCAACACCTTTCTGTCTTCTGTAAATTCCGAAAAATCCACAGGTATAAGACAGTTTTTAGGAACCGGAAACATATAATTAAAACGCAAGGAACCGGCAACCTTGAGTTTTTTGTGATAATCAACTTTTATTAGAATATTATCCTCTTGTTGACGGTCATAATGAGAAAACGGAACATAGTAATCTACGCCATTTACAGACAATACGACACCGTACACAAACTTATCGTGCTTATGATACTCCATATTAGGGATGCAGCTAAATCCCCGTTTGCTAAGTTCAACCTCTTTAAGGTACTGAACATATTCTTCATCAACATAATAAAATGATATCTTCATAAACAATCTCCATAAAACAAATGGAGCAAGGCGAGGCTTGCTCCAAAGTGATTACATCTTTTCGCACTCATAGGGGCGAAACCCTAATAACATCGTTCACCTTTAGTGGAAGTGAGACTCCAATAACATCGTTCACCTTTAATGGAAGTGAGACTCCAATAGATGTGTAATCGCATCTTTGCAAATTGATTATAACAAATTCTTATTGTTTGTCAAGAATCCATATAAGTAAGACCTTGTCTAAAGCTTGTATCATTTGACGCGCTAAGGTATTTATGCTATTCTTCCCTGGAAGTAGCAATTGTTTGACAAATATACCGTTATTCCTATAAAAACGGCAGATCATATACACTTTACAAAAAGTAAGTTCTGAGAAAGAAGGCAGAATCATGCTCAAAGAATTCGTCCGCCCGGAGGACGGGCTCAGCAAAGAAGAAAGAAAAGAAGCCGTAAAAAAATACAAAAAGGATTTCACGGCGCTTCTGAACCCGCTGAAAGAATCTAAAATTCCGGTAATCGTACTGGTCGAAGGCTGGGCGAGCTCCGGCAAGGGCTATCTGATCAACGAGCTAATCAGCGAGATCGACCCCCGCTTCTTCAGCGTCTTCTCTCTCGACACCGCGCAGGACAGCCATAGATACCCCTTCATTTATCCCTATTACTGCGCCATTCCCGAAAACGGAAAAATGCTGTTTATGGACAGCGGCTGGCTCTCGCAGACCGTGGAGGACTGCGTAAACGGCAGGCTTGCTGCAGCGGAGCGTGAAAAACGGCTTCGCAGCATAAACAATTTCGAGCGCCAGATGAAAAACAACGGTTGCGTGGTTCTAAAGCTTTTTATCAATTGCTCAAAGAAAAAGCAGAAAAAGACTCAGGAAAATCTTCTTTCCGACAAAAATACCCGTTGGAGGATATCAGAAAAGGATCTCGCCCAGAACGACCGCTACGGAGAATATCAAAAAGAATATGATTACTGGATGAACGCCACCTCCATAACGCCCTGGCACATCCTGGACAGCGACAGCAAAGGCACTGTCATCTACGATGCATTTAAACTTCTTTATGACACCATCAAAGCTTCAATAGAAAACGGCAAATTCGATGCACCGCCCTACGAGGAGGCTTTTACCCTGTCCGATCCGCTTCCCTCTCTCGACAAATGCGACACGGGCGCTTTCCTTGACGACGAAACCTACAAAAAAGAGCTCAAAAAACTGCAAAAAGATATCAGTGAGCTCCACAACATAATATATCGCAAGAAAATCCCCTTCGTTATCTGCTACGAGGGATGGGATGCCGCAGGAAAAGGCGGCAATATTCGCAGGCTCGCAAAGCCGCTGGATCCTCGCGGATTTGACACCTATCCCATCGCATCGCCCGAGCCTCACGAAAAAGCCCGCCACCATCTGTGGCGCTTCTGGACAAAGATTCCGCGCACCGGACATGTGGCGATATTCGACCGCACCTGGTACGGCCGCGTAATGGTGGAGCGCATAGAAGGCTTTTGCAGCGAAAATGAATGGCGCCGTGCCTACAACGAGATAAACGAATTTGAAAAGGAGCTCTCCGACTGGGGCGCCGTAGTAATCAAATTCTGGATTCAGATTGACAAAGACACTCAGCTGCAGCGCTTTACCGAAAGACAGAACACCCCTGAAAAGCAGTGGAAAATCACCGATGAAGACTGGCGCAACCGCGAAAAGTGGGACAAGTACGAAGAGGCCGTCAACGATATGCTGAAAAGAACGTCAACAGCGTTCGCGCCCTGGCACATTATCGAATCGTATGACAAAAAATACGCTCGTATAAAGGCCCTGCGCATTGTCAGAGACGCCATGAAAAAAGCCGTATCAGAGGACAGTAATGAGTGAAACCATTTCAAAAGCCGAACACTTTTGTTTTACCGACCGCGAGCTGAGCTGGCTGGAGTTTAATCTTCGCGTTCTCAGGGAAGCCGGTTCCGAAAGCGTGCCCCTTGCGGAGCGCGTAAAATTCCTGTCCATTTATCTTTCAAATCTGGACGAGTTTTTCATGGTCAGAGTCGGAACACTGATTCACCGCGCCAAATACGAGCCGGATTCCACAGACGAAAAAACAGGCTGGACGCCTGATACGCAGATTAAAAAGATTCTGTCCGTCGTTAAGAAACAACAATCCAAGGCCGAGGACATCTACCGCAAACTGACAAAAGACCTCGCGGGTGCCGGCGTCGATATACTTGACTTTAATAAAATCTCAAAAGTAGACGAGAGCATGGCAAAAAAATTCTTTTCTGAAATAAAGCCTCTGCTCTCTCCCGCAGTCACGCCTCTTTCACAGCCTCTGCCGTTCCTTCAGAACGGACAGCCTTATGTCGCATTGTTGCTCGAAAAATGCGATAAATCTTTCATTGCCACAGTTTCGCTTTCCCGGATACCTAAGATTTTTTCCTATGAAGTTAACGGGCGCACAAAGATTTTTTCCTCACCGGAATTCGTGGCTCATTTCGCCGCTCAGCTTTTTAAAAAATACGATATCAAAGAGATTGGCGTAATAAAAGTTACCAGAAACGCCGACGTATATTTTAACGATGCCTTTGCCGAAGACGATTATCGCATCGGCATGGAAAAGCTGCTCAGAAAGAGAAAACGCGAGCAGCCGGTGAGACTGACGTTTTTCGGAAAGCCTTCTTCAAAACTGACCGACGCTTTTGCCGAAAAGCTGCGTGTTTCCGGCAAATATGTGTTTTCAACAACTCTGCCCTCGCTTCCGAATTTTGGCTCAGTTATTGCCAAAAAGCCCGGGTTCTCTTTTTCCGATAGAAAGCCGTTCAGAAATGTCCTGCTCGAGAAGGGACAGCTTTTTAAATATCTCGAAAAGAATGATTTACTGCTCAGTTTTCCCTATCAGAGCATAAACCCGTTTATCGATCTGATATATGAGGCCGCCGATGATCCGGAGGTCACTTCCGTAAAAATCACACTTTACAGGCTGGCGGCTCCCAGCAAGCTGGCTGCGGCGCTATGTTATGCCGCCGACAGGGGAAAAGACGTTCTCTGCCTGCTGGAGCTGCGCGCCAGATTTGATGAGCAGAACAATATTGATTACAGCGAAATGCTGGAAAGCGCAGGCTGCCGCGTCATATACGGTCTGCCGGAAATGAAGGTGCACAGCAAGGTCTGCCTGATTACAAGGAGCACCCAAAAGGGAACGAAATACATAACACAGATTGGTACAGGTAATTACAATGAGGTAACAAGCGAGCAGTATACCGATTTGTCACTCATTACCTCTGAACACGAAATCGGTACCGACACCGAATCATTCTTTGAGGATCTGGAGGCGGGCAGCGCCCCTGCTCCGCGGGAGCACCTGATCACCGCTCCGCACGGATTTAAGCCGTGGCTTATGAATATGCTGGACGGGCAGATAGCAAAAGGAGCCGAAGGCCGTGTCACAATCAAAGTTAATTCCATGAATGATATAGATGTGATGAACAAACTGATAGATTGTTCGAAAGCCGGCGTCAAGGCGGAGCTGTTTATACGCGGCATTTGCTGCCTGCGCCCCGGCATCAGCGGTTTTACCGATAATATCACCGTAAAGAGCGTGGTAGGCAGGCATCTGGAGCATTCCCGTATTTATCTCTTTGGCTCCGGAAACGATGCGAAAGTCTTTATCGGCTCCGGCGACCTGCTTCGCAGGAATACCACCTGGCGCGTAGAGGCTTTTGCTGAGGTCAAAGCCCCGCAGATTAAAAAGCAGATTTTCGAGATTCTCGATACCTTCCGGAGCGATAACGAAAAAGGCAGCCTTATGCTGCCTGACGGAAAGTATTCCAGGACCGAAGAGCCCGGTACCGCTTCGCAGGATGCGCAGTATGAATACTTCTCTATGCAGACAATCGGAGCCGACGCCTCAAAGAAACGCCGCGGTTTTCTTTCCAGGCTGTTCGGAAGGAAGTAATTAAAAAGCAGCCGAAAGCTTTTGGCGGACGGCTGCTTTTTCTATAATTTCTATTTTATTATTTCTTGATCAGAGCTACGGTTTCTCTCGCGATGGCAAGCTCCTCATTCGTGGGAATGAGCATTACCTTGACGGCGGAGTCGTCGGCGGAGATGATTCTGCTTTCGCCGCGGACGTCGTTCCTCTCATCGTCGATCTTAACGCCCATAAATCCGAGGTAGGCGCAGATGTCCTTTCTGGCAGCCTTGTCATTCTCTCCCACTCCCGCAGTAAACGCAATGGCGTCAACACCGTTCATAGCAGCAGTATATGCACCGATGTATTTTGCAACGCGGTAGCGGAACGCTTCCAGAGCGACTGCAGCCAGGTGGTTGCCTTCTCTCTTTGCGGCTTCCACGTCGCGGAAATCACTGGACACGCCGGAGAGTCCCAGCATTCCGGATTTCTTATTAAGCAGGTTCAGAACCTCGTTGACATCCTTGCCCTCTTTGTTGGCGATGTACTGAACCACGGCGGGATCGATGTCACCTGAGCGGGTTCCCATGATAAGTCCCTCCAGGGGCGTGAGACCCATGGAAGTATCAACGGCCTTGCCGCCGATGGACGCTGACACGGACGCGCCGTTTCCGAGGTGGCAGACGATAACCTTTGCATCGGGCTTCAGATTCCCGAGCTTGATTGCTTCGTGAGAAACAAAGGTATGGCTGGTACCGTGGAAGCCGTAGCGGCGGACGCCGTATTTTTCATAATATTCATAAGGAATCGCGTAGAGATAGTGCGACTCGGGCATAGCCATTCCGAAGGTGGTATCAAACACGACGGCGTTGGGCTTTCCGGGCATCGCCGCCTCGCAGGCCTCTATTCCCATGAGATTGGCAGGATTGTGAAGCGGGCCGAGGTCAAAGCATTCGCGGATAACGTCTTTTACATGCTGATCAACCAGTACCGGCGTAGTGAGCGTGGGGCCGCCGTGCAGAACGCGGTGACCGATGGCGTCAATTTCATCCGTGCTCGCGATAACGCCGTGCTCCGGATCCTGAAGCGCCTGCATAACGAGCTTTATCGCCTCTTTGTGATTGGGCATGGGCGCCTCTGTCACATATTTGTCTTTGCCTGTAGTCTGATGAGTCAGTTTTCCGTCAATTCCGATTCTCTCGCAAAGACCCTTTGCTTCCATTATTTCGGTTTCGGAATCGATAAGCTGGTACTTGAGTGACGAACTGCCGCAGTTGATAACTAAGATTTTCATATAGATTTATCCCTCCCGGATTAAAATTCAAAAAGCCTGTACCATTCTATTAGATTTTGGCTTGAATGTAAAGGCGGAAAATCCGGGGCGTTACTCCTCTTCGTAGGAGATGTCCTTTAGCATGAAGAATTTTTCGAGGTAATGCTCCCAGCCGGTTTCGATGGATTTTGAGGCGAAGAAGTCCGGGGTGGAGACGCCGGCGGTCATATCGAGGCGGTCTTCGTTGTATCTGATGTTGAGGTACAGCGCTACGTCCGGCACGTCGGAGATGCCGAGGCTGCGGACGGTGTTGGCCGTGTTTGCGCCGGACAGTCTGAAAACTATCTTGAAGCTTTTGGGAAGTTTGCTTCCTTTGATGGCGGTGAAGGCCTGATTTCTGACAATCCCCCAGGTGACGTGCTCGTCTTCTCCTATTTCATAACCGGTGCGGTGCCCGTCAAAATAGATGCCGAAGTCCGTGATGAAATTCGCCTCGACAAGGAGGAAATTGTCGAAAACCTCTTCGAGGAAAAGCTTCGTGGTGAATGATTTTTTGTCGGTTATATTGTAAATCTTCATATCTATACCATAAACAATCCGAGGTGCCTGTATGCGGCTTCGGTAGCCACTCTGCCGCGCTGGGTGCGTGCAATGAAGCCCTGCTGAACAAGATACGGCTCAATCACATCCTCGAGCGTGCCGACGTCCTCTCCTATGGCGGTCGCAAGCGTCTCCGCGCCCACGGGACCTCCGCCGAAGGTGCGGATAATGGTCTCCAGTACGCGCCTGTCGCTCGTGTCCAGGCCGCTTTCATCAATATCGAGAAGCGAGAGCGTGCTCTCCGTGATTTCTCTGTCTATAACTCCACTGCCCTTTACCTGCGCGAAATCACGCACGCGCTTTAAGATGCGGTTTGCGAGACGGGGCGTGCCCCTTGAGCGCCTCGAAAGCGTGGCTGCGCCCTCTTCGTCAATTTCTACGCCGAGTACCTTTGCCGAGCGGAGTATTATTTCTTTTAATTCATCGGGAGTATAAAACTCGAGACGGTGAACAATGCCGAAACGGTCGCGCAGCGGAGCGGTCAACATTCCGGCTCTGGTAGTCGCTCCAACCAGTGTAAAATGCGGCAGATTGAGCCTGATGGACCTGGCTGTCTCGCCTTTTCCGAGGAGAATGTCAATCGCAAAATCCTCCATGGCCGGATAAAGCAGCTCCTCCACCTGTCTGTTTATGCGGTGGATTTCGTCCACAAACAGCACGTCGCCGTCCTGGAGAGTATTGAGGATGGCCGCCATTTCGCCGGGTTTTTCGATAACCGGGCCCGAGGTAATTTTGATATTTGTGCCGAGCTCATTTGCAATGATGCCTGCCAGCGTGGTCTTTCCGAGGCCGGGGGGCCCGTAAAGCAGCACGTGATCCAGCGCCTCACCGCGTTTTTTTGCAGCGTCGATATAAATACGCATCGTCTCCTTTGCCTTTTCCTGTCCGATATATTCTTCCAGAGTTTTCGGGCGGAGGCTTTCGTCTGTCTTTTTATCTTCTTCGGTAATTTCGGTATTGATTATTCTCTGTGCCATAACATCTCCAGGTTTACACTAATTTGCGAAGGGCGAGGCCCAGTATCTCGTCGGCCTGCATTCCGGCCGTGTCGCCGAGTGAATTGACTGCGGCAAAGCTCTCCGAAGCCGAGTATCCCAGCTCCACCATGGCGGCGATTGCGTCCTCGCGGGGACCGGCGTTTCTGCCGGCAGGTGCGCCGGCAGCGGACCCGCCTTTTGAAAAGCCCGCCGAAAATTTGTCCTTTAGCTCTAAAATTATCTTTGACGCTGTTTTTTTGCCGAGGCCGGATACGCCGGACAGAGCTTTTTCATCCTCGCTGACAATAGCCAGCCTCAGGTCGTCCGGTGTAAAAACGGATAGCACGGAAAGCGCCACCTTCGGACCGACGCCGCCCACGGACAGGAGCATGCGAAACAGCTCGCGCTCTTCCTGATTGGCAAAGCCGTAGAGCTTTTGTGAATCGTCGGAAATGTGCAGGTGGGTATAAATCCTGACCGCGCTGCCGATGCCGCCCAGCCTGGCAGGAAGCGTGGCGGGGACGTTGATGCCGTAGCCCACGCCGGAAGCCTCGACCACTATAAACTTGTCTCCTGTTTCGGCAAGCATGCCGCTGATGTATGAAATCATTATTCTCTCCCGTAAATACTATTAATATGCTATACTGCAACTATGAAAATCGTCGAAAAGCGTTTACATCTGAATATCAACGCCGAAAATCTGCCGGACGGTGCGCTTTTTCTGGATATCGAGACCACCGGTCTGAAAAAGGAAACCACCCACATATATCTGTTCGGGTGCATGAGCCGCGATGACGACGGCACATGGCTTTTCAGACAGTGGTTTCTGGACTCTCCTTTCGAGGAACGGGAAGCGCTGACCAACATCATCGATTATATAACAAAATTCAAAATATTGGTACACTTTAATGGCGACAGGTTTGATCTGCCGTTTCTGGATTATCACGCCCGTGAAAGGAGCCTGAGCTCGCCGTTTCTTGAGATGTCTTCTCTCGATATTTACAAAAAAGTAAAGCCCCTCAAAAAGCTGTTTCACATGGAAAACGCCCGTCTGAAAAGCTTTGAGCGCCTGCTGGGCGTCTACCGCGAGGACAAATACGGCGGCGGCGAGCTGATAGACGTATATAGGACATATCAGAAAAACCAGAGCCCGGAGCTTTTAAAGCTGCTGCTGCTTCACAACGAAGAAGACGTAATAGGCATGGCTGACCTTCTGGAGCTGTTACCCTATGCCGGATTTTTCGAGAAGGACGCCGAAATGATTAGCGCCCCTCCCGAGGTAATCAGTCTTGACGAACGCGAAATCTTTTTGCGGTTTGCCCTGCCCGCGAGCCACAGGCTCGGCGCGGTCAGTTTTATTGATGAAATCTTTTTCGGGCTGAAAGACGATCATATTGACCTGAAGCTCCCCATATGCTGCGGCGAGCTCAAATATTTCTATCCGCATCACAAAGAATACTACTATCTGCCCAAAGAGGACATTGCCGTTCACAAGAGCCTGGCTACATATGTAAACCCGGCCTTCAGGGAAAGAGCCACCGCAGAAAACTGCTATACCAGATGCTCCGGCAGCTTCTTTCCTCTGCTGCCCGGCTGCGACGCACGAGTATTCAAAAAAAGCGCCGAAGGCGAGCCTTATGCGCTTTTAGATGAAAACACCCTTAACGACGTGCCTTTCTGGAACAGTTATCTAAGGGCTGTCCTTTATAAAATCAGAAAATCGTAGCAAAGCCCGCCGCGATATCAGATCATAGATTTAAGAATCTCAAGAGATTTGAACTGCTGAGGAATGAAGTCCTCGCGTAGTGATTCTACGGCGCCCAGAAAATCCGTCCGTGCGTCGTCTTTCAGTTCAAAAGTAAAAAGCTCCTCGAGCCGTCCGGAAATGCAATGCGTCCAAGCCGCTTTGGCAGACTGCGCCACAGCGCGTTCACCGCCAAAGGGCTGCTCTGTATATTCTCCGTTTATAACCATAAGGCGCAGCTCATAGGCAGCCCTGATCAATTCGTTTGAAACAAGTTTCTTTTGCAGGGCGAGCAGCGCGGCGTAGAGCAGCCTGACACTCTCTCTGGCATCGAGCCCCTCGCGTCCGTAAAACCCGGCAAGCTCGCAAAAATACGCAGCGTAGCATGAGCTTTCGAGATCTCTGGTCACTTCTTCGAAATAATTGCCCGCCTCGACGCTGTCCAGCACATAATAATTCTTTGATTCGTACAGCTCCATCCTGCCGTATGTAAAGGCGCGGGTACTGCCCACAAGCGGGCTGGACGGACGTCTGGAGCCTCTCGCAAAAGCAGTGATTTTCCCTCTTTCCCCGGTCAGAATCACAAGGCGTCTGTCAGCCTCGCCTACCGGCATTCCTGAGAGAATTATTCCGTGCATAACAATCTTTTCACTCATTATTTGTATCCGAATTCGCGAAGCAAAGTCTCGTTGTCGCGCCAGTCCTTGCGAACCTTGACAAAAAGCTTTAGAAAAACCTTTGCCTGCGTCATATCCTCAATCTGAACTCTGGCTGCCGAGCCTATGCGCTTTAGCATGGCGCCGCCTTTGCCTATTATGATTCCCTTGTGAGAATCCCTTTCGCAGATAATATCAGCCTCTATATTATAGATGCCGTCGTCTCTGAGCGTCATACTCACGATATTGACCGCGATGCCGTGTGGAATCTCATCTTTCAGCAGACGCAGGGTCTGCTCACGAATCAGCTCCGCGGAAATCTGTCTCATGCTCTGATCCGTAACGGTTTCCTCGTCGTAATACAGGGGGCCGGCGGAAAGGCGGGAAAAAATCACCGAAACAAGCTCCTCAACCCCGTTTCCATCCAGCGCCGATACAGGCACTATCTCGGCAAAATCCATAAGCTCCCGTAAACGGTCGATTATCGGCAGCAGTTCATCTTTTTTGACCGTATCACATTTATTGATAACAAGCACGACGGGAAGGCCGCAGTCGGAAAGCCGCTCAGCTATTTCCCTGTCTGTAGCGCCGATATAAGCCGATGCCTCGACTATCCAGACCACAAGGTCTGCGTCAGGTATGGCGCCTCTGGCCGCCTCGACCATATAGTCGCCGAGCTTTGAACGCGACTTGTGAATACCGGGCGTGTCCAGAAATACTATCTGGCCTCTTTCGTCGGTAAATACTGTCTGAATCCTGCCGCGGGTTGTCTGCGGCTTATCCGAGGTGATGGCTATTTTCTGCCCTATCATCCTGTTCATCAGGGTGGATTTTCCTACATTGGGACGGCCGACAATGGCTACAAAGCCAGATTTTTTCTCTGTTATCATAGCAGCTCCTCGACAGCGGAAAACTCTTCGGCCGCGCCGTCAATGCTGCCCGCTCCTCCCACGACGCAGATCTGGTTTTTGTTAATTGCATTTTTGACAAACGGGGCAAGCGCCCTGATATCATCTGCGGTGCAGCTTAAAATCTCGTCCCGCGTTTTCTGACGTTTTTCATCGGTGGTTCCCGACATCCACGCATCCAGAGCGGCAGCGCCCCACATCGAGGGAGTGAGCGGAGCGTCTACCGCGCCGATAACGCTGATTATATAATCCGTCATCGCACGCTCATCCTCATCGAAAGAACCAATAAAATCAGGCATTGCCCTGTAGACCTCCAGCGTCTTTTTAACATTCGGATCCCTGTATGAAACCAGCACGAGATTTCCCGTGCGTGTAAAATTGACAATCGCACCGTACGCTCCGCCGCGCACCCTGATATTGTTCCACAGATAATCGGTGGCAAGTATGCTGCGAAGCACATAGAATGCGCCGTTCACATCAAAGGCCGAATCTTTTAATCTGCCTGCCAGCGCCACATAGTTTACCTGCGAAGTGGTTTTAAAGCCCTCGTTCTTTTTTACAGGCGCAAAAACGGGCGCCGCCCCGACGGGAGCGCCGTCAGGATACTTCGAAAGAAAAACTCCCGCATCCTTTGTCAGATCTGCAAAACCCTCTGCGTCATCAGTAACACTGACGATTAGCCTGTTGACTGCAAATACCTTTTTGTAAATATACTCCAGCGCCGCGCCTACCTCTTCTACCGGCATATCAGCCGCGGCATCGGCATAACGCAGAAAATCCACGCCGTTTATACGCTCCTTTAGGACAGAAGCCGGGTCCTCGTATGAGAGCGCCCGTCCCGCGGCGAGCGAATGCGCTATGCTCTGACAGCGGACCTCCGTGCGCGAACGAAGCTGTCTGAGCACTTCTCCCAAACGCTTTTCATCTGCAAAAGAAGTCTGCCTGAGTATTTCCGTTACGAGCTCCAGCGCACCGCATTTTTCCTCGTGAATAAACTTCGCGGAAACGACAAATTCCGCTTTATATCCGCCGGTTTTCAGATTGTCAAAAATATTCACGGCAAAGTCCAGTCCGCCCAGATGCATATTGACTTCGTCGGAAAGCTGCGCATAAGTGTGGCGGGCGGTATCCGTGAGCCCGATAACCTCGCGAAGCAGCGTCAGTTTTTTTATGTCTTCCTCATCAAAATCGGATATATCAAACAGAAGCTTCAGATATGTGATGCCGTTCGTAAAGATTTCATGATGAAGGAACGTCACACCGTCTATGGTCTTCTCCGCCGTGGGATAACGGGTTATCTCTTTTTTGACGTCGGACAGTTCCAGATGCGGGAGCGACAAAAGCTGCTCAGGCGCCGGAAGCTCGCTCTGATATTCTTTCAAAGCGCGGGTTTCGTCAATCACAGCCTGAATCTCATCATCCGACATCGACGCCTTTATCGCCGCCAGAGTATCTTCCAGTTCCTTTTCGCGCTTTATATCAAGACCCTGCTCCGGAGTCATAATCACCAGCGAGCAGTGCGTGTTTTCGAGGAAAAGCTCTCTGATAATACTCTCAAAATATCCCTTGTCGATATTACTTCTGAAAAACTCGAATTCGTCGTCGCTCCTGAGGTGCATAACCGGCTCGTTATCATCATAGAGCCAGCTTTCCATGGCCTGCATATAATAGAAAAGCCCCTTCGGGTATCCGCCGAAATCCGCCTCCCTGATGCGGAACTGCATATTATTGATAGCGGCTGTAAGGGATTCTTTTTTTATGCCCTCATCGGCCATCTTCCTGAGCGTATCTCTGACAACGGATACAAACTCCTTCGCCTTCTCCGGGTCTGTGTTTTTGAGCGTGATTTTGAAAAACGGCTGCTGAATCTCGGAAATCTGGCCGCCCATCACGTCTTCGCCGAGCCCCGAGCCTATCAGCGCCTGCTTTAGCGGCGCTCCCTCCGACGTCAAAAGCACGTACTCCAGAATCATCAGAGCATAATAGCGTCTGTTATCGAGGATACTGCCGGTGGAATACTGCAGCGACAGCCACGTCTTTCCGGCCGTGTCTTCGCTTTCTTTTATGGGATAGCTGACAGTTTTTGTCACGGACTTTTCGAAGGGCTTTTGAAAAGGTATAGCGGAATCGGGATCCTGCCTGTCAAATTTTGACAGATACTCCGTATCCAGCCACTCCAGCCTTTCGTCCATATCCATATTTCCGTACAGATAAATATAGCTGTTGGACGGATGATAATAGCGGCGGTGAAAAGCTTTGAACTCTTCGTAGGAGAGGGTGGGAATGGACGTCGGCAGACCACCCGACTCGTAGCCGTAACAGATATCCGGGTACAGAGAATTCTGGGTGCAGGTATCGAGTATATCCTCCGGATCCGAAAAGACGCCCTTCATCTCGCTGTAGACAACACCGTTTATCGTCAGGTCGTCAGACGGGCTGTTCATCTCATAATGCCAACCCTCCTGACGGAATATTTTTTCTTCTTTGTAAATGTTCGGAAACAGTACGGCATCCATATAAACGCTCATAAGATTGCGGAGATCCTTGTCATTGCAGCTTGCGACCGGATAAATAGTCTTGTCCGCAAAGGTCATGGCGTTAAGAAAAGTATTGAGCGAGCTCTTTGCCAGAAACATAAACGGATCCTTTACCGGGTATTTTTCGGAACCGCAAAGCACTGAATGCTCGATAATATGCGGAACGCCGGTACTCGAATCCACCGGAGTACGAAAGCCTATCGCAAAAACCTTGTTTTCATCGTTATTTTGCATGAGCAGCACCCTCGCGCCGCTTTTCCTGTGGCGAAGGAGCGTGGCCTGCGTTTCAAGCTCTCCTATAAATTCCGTTTTTTCGATTAAATATTTATCGCTCATAAAAAACCTTTCTTTAAATCTGTTTTTGCGGCATACGCATAACGTCGTAGTCCTCTAACCCGATATCTAATGTGGGATAAAGCCTTTGGGAGGCGTGGGGAGCGCTCATAACCGGCTCTCCCTCTTCTGTTTCAAGAGAAATCACTCTGGCGCGCACCGGTGCCGAAAACGGTCTCAAAACTTCTATTTCATCACCGACGGAAAACTTGTTTTTCTGGATAAAATACGGCCTGCCCTTTTCGGTGAAAACCGTGCCGATATAAATATATTCGGTATGATTTTTGCTGTTTTCGTAAACCTGAGCCTCCGCGCCGGGATTCCCGAAATAAAAGCCCGTGCAGAAGGTGCGGTTTCCGGTCTTTAAGATCTCGGAAAGATACTCCGGCCTGCTCTCCTCGTATTTTTCGGGTGATTCAAGGTAGTCATCGATTGCCCTGCGGTAGGCGGCGGTGACTATGGCAAGGTACAGCGCGTTTTTCATCCTGCCTTCAATCTTAAAGGAATCGATACCGGCGCTGATCAGCTCCGGAATATGCTCTATCATGCAAAGATCCCGCGAATGGTACAGATACGTGCCGCGGCCGTCCTCAAATACAGGCATATATTCTCCCGGGCGGCTTTCTTCCATCAGAGAGTAGCTCCAGCGGCAGGGGTGCGTGCAGGCTCCGCGGTTTGCGTCGCGCCCCGTAAGAAAGCTGCTGATAAGGCAGCGTCCGGAGTAGGAAATGCACATCGCTCCGTGGACAAAGCTCTCTATTTCCATATCATCAGGGATGTTTTCGCGGATCTGCCGTATTTCCGACAGCGTCAGCTCTCTGGCGGAGACTACCCGGCGCACTCCCATTTTGTACCAGAAATCATAAGTGGAAAAATTGGTATTGTTGGCCTGCGTGCTGATATGCACCGGTATCTCCGGCACAAGGCTGCGGGCCAGATTAAAAACGCCCGGATCGGATATTATCAGCCCGTCAGGCATTATGCTCTTCAGCTGCAAAAAGAGCTTCATCGCTTTTGGCAGGTCTTCGTTGTGCGCAAAAATATTGGCGGCGATATATACTTTTTTGCCGCGCTCGTGAGCGTACTCTACGCCCTCTCTGATCTCACTGACAGAAAAATTCCTCGCGGCAGCGCGCAGGGACATGGATTCGTCCCCGATATAGACCGCGTCCGCGCCGTAGTTTACAGCCGTCTTCAGGAGTTCAAGGCTCCCTCCCGGCATGAGGAGCTCGGGTCTGTGCGGTTTTGAAATAAAGCCGGTGGTTTCTCTAGTCATTATCAATCTGCCTCGTCGTAGAGACCGAGATACTCTTTTTCGGTGCTTTCGGCAGGGCTTTCGGAACAGATGGCGTTGATCATCTCACGCGGCGGCATGGAAGTATTCAGAGTATATTCACCGGGAGTGAGCCTGTAAGACGAGCCGGTAAAAAACTTTAGCTGAGCGCCGAAAATAACCGCGTCACTGACCAGCCCTTTTTGTTCGAACAGCTTTGCGACGGTGTCACTGTCCATCTGCTCGGTAATAAGGACCTTTATGTCGGTTCCGGGTTCGGCCTCCATGGTCTCCTGAGAAAACAGCCGATATCCGAAACGATATGTCTTTCCGACCGCGAAAGAAATCAGAATAATGAGAAAAACAATAACGATAATCCGGAAAACAACAGAGCCGGCGATTATGCCGACTGTCGCTTTTTGTTTTCTGACCTTTGAGGAAGCGCTATGTTTTTTATCCGAGGTGTTTGCCATATCAAAACTCAATATCTATATCTTCGACCAGTTCTGCGAAAACTCCGGCAAGATAGTCAAGCTCGTGTTCATCCTCAACGGGTTCGTAAATCCCCGTGTCGGAGCCGGGCTTTGATACGTCGCGGAGGATATAGCAGTTTCCGTCGCCGGCGGGAGTGTCGGCGGCAAAAATATAATCCTGCCCGCCCAGCCTGGTACTCTCCAGAATATAGAGTTCTATTTCGTCATTATCGCCTGTTAACGTCAGTTTTTCCATAGAAAACAATTCCCTCGTCAAGACCGCCTCCCGCCGCGTATTCCATATAGCTCTGAAGTATGAGCTGCGCGGCGATACGGTCTATAACCGTCTTTCTTTCGACGGGATTTTTTGAAAAACCAGTCTCATCCAGTATTTCATTGGCCTGCCATGTGGTCAGCCTCTCGTCCCACATAACAACCGGGAGTCCGACCCGCTTTGAAAGCTTCTCAGAAAACCCGAGAGTCTTTTGCGCTCTTTCTCCCAGTGTATCGTTCATGTTTTTAGGGAAGCCGACTATTATTTTTTCGACTCCGTACTGCTGTATGATGGATTCTATTTCAGCAAAAGTGCGGCGGAGTTTTGTTTCGGAAACGCGCTTTATGGTAGTTACGGGCTGCGCCGTGAGCATCAGCGGATCAGAAACCGCCACGCCGACAGTGACTCTCCCGTAATCAAGACCCAGAATCCGCATAAGAACAAAGCCGGTTTAATATCCGGTCTGTTTTGTCTCGATGTAGCAGGAAACGAGTTCCTCGAGAAGCTCGTCTCTGTCAACCTTTGAAATCATGGCGCGAGCGCCGCCGTAGCTGGTGATGTACGTGGGATCTCCCGACATGATGTAACCGACGAGCTGGTTTACGGGATTATAGCCCTTTTCGACAAGCGCCTGATAAACGCGCTCAAGAACCTCGCTGACGGGGACCTTTAAGTCTTTAAGGGAAGGAATATCCTGTGTTCCTCTGTAATCTGCCATAATAACCTCTTTTTTTATAAACAAAACTACCGCTACGGGTATATTTTAATACAACTCACAACCCTGCGCAAGGGATTGTTTGATTTTGTCCGGCTTACTTTTCGGCGAGTTTTATCGCGCTGTGCGAAATGCGCACGAGACGCTCCACCTCATCCACGTCAAGGCGCATCAGCTCCGCGAGTTCCTCGGGCGCGGCCGGTCTGTCGTGTTCTTCTTCAAAATCGTGAATAACGTCCAGCAAACGGTTTGCCTCGTCCTCGAGCTTTCCGGAAGCGAGCCTTGTTTTTCCTTCTTCTTCGAGAAAAGCCTCAATTGCTCTGTCCACCGCGTCCGCGATAAACTCTTCTATATCGGATTTTATGCCTTCCTCGCCATATTGCTTTACGGCATTCGTGAGAGCGAGATTCGCCTCCGCGACAAGCTCCTCCGCGGGCGCGCCCGACTTTTCATAAGGAACCGCGCGCTCCAGAGCCAAACGCAGATTTCCCTCTATCAGCCGCAGCTTTACGGACGTATCGCCCTTTATCAGCAGGTCCGCGAGAAAAGCGTTTTCCTCTTTTGAACACGGCTCTATCAGGGAAAGCTCGTCAATATATGTCTGAAGAAAATTCATAATCAAAACTCCTCCTTATGGAAGCAGATAATTTGCCAGAACCCTGTTGCTCACGTCTATGCCTTTGTCAGTCAGCGACAGACGTCCTTCATGGAGAGAGAGATAATTCGTTTCGATAAGGCGGTCCGTAACACCGCCGAAAAGCTCCTTGAATGATTCTCCGAAGGTTCTTTCAAATTCACTCACCGAGACGCCGCGGCTCATCCTGAGGCCGAGAAACATAAACTCTTCCATGGACGCTTTTTTGCTTTGAGGCTCACAGCTCTTATAAGTACTATAGGCTACCCTTACGTAGTCACGGTATGACTGCATATCGCGCGGATTTGAAAAACGCTTTCCCTCAATATAGGAAGAGGCGCCCGGTCCCATACCCAGATAGCTGCCCATAGTCCAGTAGACCATGTTGTGGCGGCATTCACGGCCGGCGAGGGCGTAATTGGATATTTCGTAGCGTTCATAGCCGTTTTCACCAAGAAGCGCTTTTGTCAGGCGGTACATCTCCCGCTCCGTTTCCTCGTCCGGAAGCAGCCTGCGACCCGCGGGCTCAGTATACTTTTCGTAAAAAGGGGTATTCTCCTCAATAATAAGGCTGTAGGCCGAGATGTGATCCGGCGCAAGCTCCACTGTTTTTTTGAGCGTATTTTCCCATGATTTAATCGTCTGCGTGGGGATGCCGCTCATAAGATCGACATTTATATTGTCAAAGCCGAGGCGCCGTGACAGGGTATAATTGGTTCTGAAATCGTCAAAGCTGTGAATGCGGCCAAGCAGTGAAAGCTCTTTTTCGTCTGCGGACTGAAGCCCGAACGACAGCCGGTTTATGCCCAGGGTGCGATAGCATTTGAGCTTTTCTTCATTTACGGTGCCGGGGTTGCACTCCACTGTTATCTCGGCATTTTCGTCTATGTCAAAGCTTTCGCGAATCTGCTCCATCAGCCTGGAAAAATGCCTGATCTCAAGTACGGAGGGCGTACCGCCGCCAAAGAAAACCGTCTTTACGCGGTAAATATTGTACAGAGGTTCAAAAGCCCTGATTTCCTTTTGGAGAACGCGCACATAATAAGCCCTTTCCTCGGGCGTTGACGCCGCCGAGAGAAAATCGCAGTACCCGCATTTTCTGATGCAGAACGGAATATGAATATAAAGACTGAGGTCTTTTTTTTGCATCTTAATCCTCGTCGAGCTTTAATACGCTCATAAAGGCCTTTTGCGGAATCTCCACACTGCCTATCTGACGCATACGCTTTTTGCCTTCTTTTTGCTTTTCAAGCAGCTTTCTCTTTCGGGAAATGTCGCCGCCGTAGCATTTTGCCAGGACGTCTTTGCGCACGGCCTTGACTGTCTCGCGTGAGATAATCTTGCTGCCTATGGCCGCCTGAATCGGTATTTCAAAAAGATGGCGCGGTATCTCTTCTTTTAACTTTTCGCACATTTTGCGGCCGCGCTCATAAGCCGTCGCCTCGTGGACAATAAACGAGAGCGCGTCCACCTCTTCGTGGTTTACGAGAATGTCCAGCTTTACCATATCGGATTTTACGTAGCCCTTCAGCTCGTAGTCAAACGACGCATATCCTCTGGAGCGGCTCTTCAGCGCGTCAAAAAAGTCGTATATTATCTCGTTAAGCGGGAGTTCATATCTAAGAAGCGCCCTTGTCGCCTCCATATACTCCATCCCCAGATAAATGCCGCGGCGCTCCGTGCAAAGCTGCATAATAGGACCGATAAACTCTGTCGTGACCATAATTTCCGCCGATACAAAGGGCTCCTCGATATAGTCTATCTCCGAAGGATCCGGGAGATTGGTGGGGTTTGTGAGCTCAATCATATCGCCGTTCGTTTTGTGGACGTGATAGATAACGCTGGGCGCCGTAGTGACCAGGTCCATATCGTATTCGCGCTCAAGCCTTTCCTGAACAATCTCCAGGTGCAAAAGCCCCAGAAAACCGCATCTGAAGCCAAAACCCAGCGCAACCGAGGTCTCCGGCTCATACATCAGCGCGGCGTCGTTGAGCTGCAGCTTTTCGAGAGCGTCACGAAGATCCGGATATTTTGCGCCGTCAGCGGGATAAAGCCCGCAGTACACCATGGGCAGAACTTTTTTGTATCCGGGCAGCGGCTCCGCGCAGTGGCGGTCGGCGCCTGTAATGGTATCTCCCACTCTGGTGTCCCTGACCGTCTTTATACTGGCGGTCAGATATCCCACCATGCCAGCCGAAAGCTCGTCGCACGGAATAAATCTGCCGGCTCCGAAGTAGCCCACCTCGACCACCTCATAAACGGCTCCCGTAGCCATCATCCTGATGTGCATACCGGTCTTTATCGTACCGTCCATTATCCTGAAAAAGGCTATTGCGCCTTTGTAGGAATCATACAGAGAATCAAATATCAGCGCCCTGAGCGGGGCATCCGGATCACCGGACGGCGCAGGAAGACGCTTTACTATCGCCTCCAGCACCTGCTCCACGTTCTGACCCGTCTTGGCCGAAATCTGCGGGGCGTCCTGCGCCGGCAGCCCTATCACATCCTCTATCTCGTCTATGACGCGCTGCGGCTCGGCACTGGGAAGGTCAATCTTATTAATAACGGGCAGTATTTCCAGATCGTGGTCCAGAGCCAGATATACATTGGCAAGCGTCTGGGCTTCTATACCCTGAGCGGCATCCACCACCAGTATCGCTCCGTCGCAGGCCGCAAGGCTGCGCGACACCTCGTAATTAAAATCCACATGGCCGGGCGTATCTATCAGATTGAACATATACTCTTGACCGTCATCAGCCTTGTATATCAGGCGCACCGCCTGGGATTTTATTGTAATGCCGCGTTCACGCTCGATGTCCATGTTGTCGAGAACCTGGCTCTGCATTTCACGGGATGAAAGCAGCCCCGTCATTTCTATCATGCGGTCCGCGAGAGTGGATTTTCCGTGGTCTATATGAGCTATAATGCAGAAATTGCGGATTCTGCTCATTTTATTGTCAGACAAGTCGTTAATTCCTTTCAGCAGAAACTTTGAACCGATTATAACAAAAAACAGGCGGAAAATCTATCCCGCCTGTGATGTGAAAAACGCGTGCTCTGCCGGTCAGTTCTTTCCGAGGATGCGGAAATTGCCGGATCTGATGAGCGCGGCAAGCTCTTTCTCGTTCTCAGGAAGAATGTCGGCCTCTATGCCGCCCAGACCGATATCCTCGGGATCGTGGCAGTCGCTGCCGCCTGTCTGAAGCAGATTGTGACGCTCTGCGAATGCGATCGCCAGGTCATTTCTGTTGTTGTGAACCACGTGCCTGTTTACAGTCTCAATACCGTCGACATATTCCGGAGATATCGGAATGCAGTTATCTCTGAAGGGATGCGCCTGGATAAACAGCGCCCCGTCAGCCCTCGCAAGAGGCGCAAACTCCATAGGTGACATTTTAAATACTTTGCGCGGATCCGCCACGAGCTCCTCGCTGAAGCCGTACAGCAGATAGTCGTTCTGACTTCCGTCAAATCTGAGTTCCAGTCCGTAATAAACCTTGATGCTTTCCTTTTCGCCAAGCTTTTTCAGCGCTTCATAGCCTTCCAGGAAATAATGGAGCTTGCTGCCCGGCTCATTAATATCAATCTTTCTCCATTCAAGGGTATACCTGCAATAATGGTCTGTTACCGTTATTCCGGAATAGCCGGCAGCCTTGTAGCCTGCTATCTCCTCCTCCGGCGACAGTTTTCCGCAAGCACTTACAATGTTTGAATGAAGATGCAACTCTATTTTATACATACTTCCTCCGAAAATACGGGCCGCCGGTCAGGCGGCCCCTTTTTTGTTAAAAAATTACGTCCGTCAGTTGCCGAGTGTACTCGTGCCGGTTGTAATCTGAGACTGCGTTACGGCTAACGGCGTCGCAATGGCATTCTTAACCGATTCACGGGCAACTGCAATCATATCACTGTTTATCGCAGATGTCGAGGGGTTGTATGCGATATCGTCGGGGGATACACCCGTAATTCCGCAGGCCCAGGTGAGCGCCGCAAGATAGCGGCCAAACTGCATATTGAGGTGATATCCGTCTCTCGTGATATGGTCTCCGATAAACGAAGTTCTGGCATTCTGGATAGCGGTTCCGACAGGGATGACATACGAGATACGATTTTCTCTCAGTATGTAATCTTCTACACAGTCGACAATCATGTTGTACATCGTCATCTGGTCATTCCCGTAGTTCGGGAATGAGGAATGCGTGGTATCCTGCTGATACGCCCAGGTCATGTTCCACATGAGGGTCGCATCCGATTTCTGCGATCTGACAAGATTGACAAAATCTGTAAATGATTCCTCGTACGCAGATGCAACGCCGCAAGTCTTGGACGATTCCTGAAGAGTGATTATATCCCAGTCTTCATCGGCTATCCCTTCGCTCATCTTCGTTGAGCTTGTCGAAGTCCAGTTTCCGTCAGTGTTTTTGTAGTAAGTATATGACGCGCTGTCCGACTCGCCGAACGAGACGTGCTGTGACATCTTGCATCCGCCGTAGTAAAGATTACCGAGAACAATCGTCTCTACTCCTGCGTCATCAAGTATCTGCCAGAGATACTCCATGCAATCGACTGAGAAAGAATTGCCGATGGCGAGAATCTTCAGTGACTTCGGTACTTCGGTCATATATGAGCCGCCTCCCGCGGCGGCGGTCAGTCCCGGTCCGTACCGGAATATGCTACAGCCGCGCAGCCATAGTTATTGAGCGCGGTTACAATCGCACCTACGGCAGAGTCTGAATTCATACGGTTGATATAGGAGTTGACGCTGTACGTTACCGAATGAACGACTTCATCATCAATAACAAGTTCCGCCGTATAAACCTTTCCGAAATCCTGAGGAAGAATTCTCTCCAGGAACACCTTGGGACCGTATGTATTGCTGGGGGTTACATCAGGGTCGGTAGCAAGGTCAAATTCCTTTGAGTAATTTTCCGCGGTAACGCGAAGAACCGCACCGGATATATCAGCAACGCTCACATTAAAGGCAACCGCTATCTTCTCGTTTATTCTCAGGGTTGCGCCCTTGATATAACCGATAGTCTTATCAACAGCCGGCGTCACAACGCTCATATCACTGCCCGGAATATCAAAGCTCTTGCTGTAAGAAGCCACCCAGCTTCTTCCTGTCGTAGGAAGCATATCTGTGTTGTGGTTGTTATAGAGCTGCGCCTCGTCTCCGAGAATCAGCATATTGGCAAGCAGGTTGCACAGCTCGGTATTATCCGGATATTGCGCAACAAGACGGTCGCAATACCC
Organism: Lachnospiraceae bacterium; assembly: GCA_017455435.1. GTDB lineage: Bacteria > Bacillota > Clostridia > Lachnospirales > Lachnospiraceae > UBA3774. The sequence goes on from JAFTAU010000096.1 coordinate 52,144, forward strand.
TACAACACTGATATTGTCAGAAGCGGTAACGGTTTTGTACACATAAGGCTCGGAGCCGTTCGCGTATTCTACCTCAATTGTTCCCGTTATTGCATCGCAATAATCAGTCGCGTGAATCTCTTCAAGAACGATATGGTATTTACCCGCAAAGCTTCCGCTTGTCGCCATGACTGCTTCGCAGTCAACCGTTCTTCCTCCGCCGACGTTGGCATGGAATACAACGGTGTCCCCGGAACCGACTTCAACGTCGGGACTTACATAGAAATTAGCGGTAACGGACTCGCGAAGCTCAATCGACATAGCATCTGATGCTGTCTCTTCAAGAAGCATATTGTCCGCAAGGGCGGGCATAGTTCCGGCGGAAGTAACCCAAGGCTCGTCATAATAGATTGATTGACCTTTAACACCGTTGTTGTTTCCGCTGAGGCTTCTCGTATAAAGACGGATTCCGCGGATTGAAGAGCCCCAAAG
>JAFTAU010000003.1 GCA_017455435.1 Lachnospiraceae bacterium
AAAGTGCGTAAAAGCGGCAAAAAGCAAGCTTCATCAAACAAAAAAACGAGACCGTCATCCGACAAGGATGGCGTTCAACCGAGTTTATGTTCAAAGACAAAATCCGCGGCGCACTGCCGCGGACTTTGTCTTCAGTCTGAGGCGTGACCAAAGCCACGCCTTCCCTTTCTTAAATTCTTAAACATTACTGTCTTATGACGCTCCCGGCTTAACCCGGGCGGTTTTTTTGCCCGGTTCCTTGGTTTTTCGCATTTGTTGTATTGCTTCGCTTATTGTGTTATAATCCCATAAAAGCCCTGACGGGTCTATTTTGCGTGTAAAAACCGCAGATTCCGGAGAAAAGATTTGATCAGCGAGAAGAAAGTTCGCCTCATGACAAGGGCGGCACTAATAGAAGAAAAGAACAAAAAAGAGCTTTTCGTCTCAAAAAAATTCTACAGCAGCGATTATACGCTTTTTCACACAATAAAAGCAGTTGTAGGAATTACTTTTGTATTCCTGATTGTAGTCGGGTTTATGATGATTGACGCTTCGGAGGTTCTGACCACCGAATACAAAGTCTCGGATCTGCTCGGCTACGGCCGCCTGCTGCTGTTTATTTATCTCGGTGTTCTGGCGGTCACGATTATCATTTCCATCATTTCCTGCACGGAAAAATATTACAAGGCAAAAGAAACAACCAAAGAATACAAAGCGATTCTCAAAAAACTCAGCAAGGGTTACGACAGACAGGCGGAAAACGCAAAAACAGACTGATATGGACAAAATTTACGACATCAGACAAAAACTCAAAGAACTGTATTTGAAATACGACGCATACGTTACGCCGGTGGCAAAGGCGCTCACCATGCTGGTGATTCTGCTTGTGATCAATTCCGTCATCGGCTATTCCCAGAGCTTTACGGGCTGGAATATAGTAGCCATCGCGGTTCTTATTGCGGCGCTGCTTCCCTGGCCGGCCATCACCCCCATAGCGGCTGTTTTTGCCCTTGTCAATCTCTACTCCCTCTCGTGGGAGGTGGCTCTCGTGACAGCGGCGTTTATGTTTATGGCCGCGGTAGCACAGTATGTTTTTCTGCCCGGATACGGCATCGCCATAGCGCTTATTCCCGCGCTTTACTATCTGCACATTCCCTACGCCGTTCCGCTGGTACTCGGAGTAGCGGGCGGCATGACCTCATTTATCCCCGCGGGTGTGGGTATCTTTTTCTGCTATTTTCTGGATGGCGTCTCTAAAAATGCCGATTATTTTATGAGAACCTCCGGCAGCGGCGCGAGCGTGCTCGAAAGATTCCCGCAGATTTTTGCCATCATCAAAGACAACAAGCTGATGCTCATCAGCATTATCGCCTTTTCGGTGACTACGCTGCTAGTGCATATCATCAAAAAGCTTTCGTCTGATTATTCCTCATATATCGCGCTTGCCGTCGGAACTATAGCCAATATAGTCATTTTCCTGATAGGCGGCTTTACGGCGGACGCTTCCCTGCCTTACATAGAGATTTTCGTGGGGAGCGTAGTGGGCTTTATAGTCGCCAGCATAGTCATTCTCTGGGTGTCGGCCGCTGATTACAATCACGCCGAACACCTCACATACGAGGACGACGACTATATCTACTATGTCAAAGCGGTTCCCAAAATAAAGGTCACCGCCAAAAAGGTCAAGATTCGCGACCTTACGTCCGACGAGAGCGAAGCCGACAGCGAAGACATCAGAATAGCGCTGGAGGCGCTCAGCGAGATCGAAGAAAAAGAAAGGAGATAAGGCAGCAGTATGTCCTCGGTTATCGAATTTTTAAAAAACCTGAAAGACACCGCCCTTTCAATAGGAATCAACGATATCATCGAGATTCTCGTTATGGCTGTCATCATCTACAAGCTTCTTGAGCTGATGAAAAACACCAGAACCTGGTTTATATTAAGGGGTCTGGTGGCCATTGCTCTTTTCTTTCTGATAGCGGATCTTTTGAACCTGAATACGCTTCTCTATCTGGCGAGAGCAGCGATGGATATTCTGCTGCTCGCGGTGGTGGTCGTTTTCCAGCCGGAGCTCAGGCGCGGAATAGAAAGAATAGGAAAGCGTAATGTTCTCATGAACTTCTTCAGAGGCCGCACCTACGGCGGTGCGGAGGGCTTTTCGGAACGCGTCAGAGACGAGGTTGTGACGGCCTGCCTGGAGCTTTCCAGAACCCGCACCGGCGCCCTCATCGTAATAGAGAGAGTAGACCCGCTGACCGATTATATCACCACCGGCATCGCGCTCGATTCCGAGGTCAGCAATCAGCTTCTGGTCAATATTTTCGAGAAAAACACCCCGCTGCACGACGGGGCGGCAATCATTACCGGCAATAAGATAGCGGCGGCTACCTGTTATCTGCCGATGGCAGGAACTGTCGACCTGGACAAGACCTACGGCACCAGACACCGCGCAGCAGTCAGCACGAGCCGTCTGACGGATTCTCTTACGATAGTCGTTTCCGAAGAAACCGGACATATTTCCATCGCTCTCGGCGGAAAGCTGTCAGAGAATCTATCCGAGAAAAAACTTAGGCTGATGCTTGACGACGTTGTGGAGGAGCACAAGGCGCTCCGCCGCAGAAAGACATTACCGTGGAAGAGGAGGCAAAAAGATGAAAGAAAAGATTCTTAAAAACTGGTCTTTAAAACTCCTTTCGCTGATTTTTGCCTTTGTCATCTGGTTTATCGTCGTGCAGGTCACGGATCCGCAGATTACAAAGAGCTTTGATATTCCCATCGAATTCAAAAACAGTGATTTTCTGACGAAAAACGGTCAGGTAGCCCATGTTGTCGGAGACGGAACCGTTACCATCAAGGTTCAAAAGGCCAGGAGCATAATGTCCACTCTGGACGAGGATGATTTCAAGGCCGTGGCCGATTACTCCCAGATGTACCGCGACACACAGGTTCCGGTAAAGGTCACTTCCCTCAGCGACAAAGTGCTTGACTCGGAGATAGAACAGGATTCTCTCAGCGTGGCTGTGTCTCTCGAGGATCTCCAGACTGTCACAAAGGTTATAGAATACGAAACCACCGGAATTCCTGCGGCCGGATACGTTGTGGGCAATGTCACCACATCGCCTTCGTCCGTGACTGTCACCTGTCCGGAATCTTTCGTTCAGTATGTAAACAAGGCTATGGTCACGATAGACGTTTCAGACCTTAACGAAGCTACCACGGTTTCCGCGGAGCTAAAACTCTATGACGGAAACGGAATTCCGATAGAGGTGGGAACGGGTGATGTTTCGTGGGATTCAAACGGCATAGTCAATTGCAGCATTGAGCTTTTGCAGATTCAGACCGTGACGATAGACGCGCAGATAACCGACACCGACAAAGTGGCATCCGGATTTATCTACACCGGTTATACCGTCAGCCCCTCAAAGATTACCATTTCCGGACTGCGCGGCAATATTTCTCCCGTGACGTCCATTACCGTAAAAAACATTTCGGCAAAGGGACTGAATACCGGTATCGAACGCGATATCGACATCAGAGCGTATCTGCCGGAGGGCGTCGAGGTTTACAAGGACTCCACCATTATCAAGGTGAAAATCAACATAGAAGAAATAGCTGAAAAAGACGTGACTATCCCCGCGGCATCGATTAAGACCGAAAACACGAAGGACAGCTACAATTACACCGTTTCGGAGCCGGTCACAGTTACTGTCCGCGGTCCGAGGTCGATGGTTGACGCGCTCTCCGCGTCGGATATTACCGCGTCCGTGGATATGGACGGACTCAGAAAGGGAACCCACAGCGTCACAGTAAAGTGCTCTTTCGCGTCGGAATACCTCAGTATTGCCGGCAGAAAGAACGTGCCTGTGGTTGTGAAGGAAAAATAAAATGGCACAGCTGCTGCTCTCAAAAGAAGTCAATGCGCCGATAAAAGCCGCGCAAAAAGAGCGCTGCGAAAGGCTCAGAAAAAATGGCGTTATCCCGACGCTCGGAATTATCCGCGCAGGCGGGTCGCCGGAGGATGATGCCTATATAGCCGGCATAGAAAGGGTCTTTGGCTCTGTCGGTATAGAGGTCGCCGTGTTTGAATCTGCTCCCGGCGCCGAAACCGATGAGGTTCTTAAGACGGTAAAAGAGGTGGGCGGCAGAAAAGACATCCATGCCATGCTCCTTTTAAAACCGCTTCCCCGCGGGCTCGACGAGCGGGCGATTTCCGATGCCATACCGCGTGAAAAAGACGCGGACGCCGTGTCTGAGCTGCTTGTGCCGGCGGCGTATCTCGGAAAGACGGACGGTTTTCTGCCCTGTACGGCGGCTGCGGTTATGCGCATACTGGATCACTACGGCATAGATCCTGCGGGAAAGAGGGCTGTGGTTGTCGG
>JAFTAU010000015.1 GCA_017455435.1 Lachnospiraceae bacterium
TATGCGCCGATAGACGCGAGAGCCGCGGGAAATTCAATCTCTGCCAGCGAGGCGCAGCCGTAGAACGCGCTGATTCCGATACCGGTGATGCCGCTGCCAAAGGTTACGCCGGTCAGATTTTCACAGCCATAGAAGGCAAAATTTCCGATAGAGGTAACGCCGTCTCCGATGAGCAGGTTCAGGATTTCGTCTCTGTACTGATACCAGGGAGCCTGTCCTTTGCTGTAGCCTCTGATGCTTCCGTTTCCGCTGATTGTCAGGTGGCCTCGTTCAAGGGTGAAACGTGTTGCGCCGCAGCTTCCCGCGACGTAGTCGACAAGCCACGTGGTCTTGCCGCCGAATTTATCTTTTGAGAAGTCCGTCCATGATGCCTTGTAGATAGCCATCAGCTCTGTGTTTGCAAGTGCATTCGTACCAAACGACGGAGCAGACGAGCCTTCAAATACAATGACTCCAAGATCTGAGCAGTTGTTAAAGGCATAATTGCCGATAGAAGCAACTGACGCAGGCATTACGAGCTCCGTCAGCTTTTCACATCCGGAAAAAGCGTTGACTCCGATAGCCGCGACGTCCTCGCCGATAGAGGCGTTCTCCGCGTTTTCGCAGCCTGCAAAGGCGTTGTTTCCTATGGAAGTAATGCCGTCGTCAACTGTAATAAACCTGATCTGATCTGCCAGAGCCGCCCATGGTGTGTCATTTTTGCTTGAATAGCTCGTCATGGCGCCTGTTCCGGAAACGGTCAAGGTACTGTCTTCAAAAGACCAGACCGCGTTTGCGCCGCAGGTTCCTGACGTCATCGGCGTCACGTCCTCAAGCTTGCCCGCCGCGGGGATTGCCAGATAATACTGTGCAGCAGTCGTACCGCCGTCGGATTTTTTGATCGGGGCTATCGGAAGAGCCGTGCCGCAATTTTCTTTCGGAAGAACAATGTCAAAAGTTCCGTCTGAATTAAAAACGACATCCGGCGTCAGTTCGGCGTCCGTGATGCTTCCATAATGGAATGCGCCATAAGTCTTTACATTTTTCGGCACATAGTGAATCTCAACATTGTCTCCGTTAATAACACAGGTGGTTCCGGCCTGGCGCGTAAACATGCCAAAGCCATCCCCGTTGGCTTTAATGAATGTAACATCATCTCCGTCATAGTCAAAGGGAACCAGCGGAAGCTTGCCCGCCTCGGGGATTGCCAGATAATACTGCGAGGAGGTTGTGCCGCCGTCGGATATTTTAATCGGAACAACGGATATGGCCTTGCCGCAGCTGTCTGTCGAGAGAACAATGTCAAACGTGCCGTCCGAATTGAATTCAACGTCTGCTGTGTATCCGGTTTCATCGATGCTGCCATAATGGATTCCGCCGTATACGGTTGTGTTTCGCGGAACAAAATGGATTTCTACAGATTCGCCTCTTATTACGGCGGTCGTTCCCGGCAGTGCCGTAAACATACCAAAATTAGAGCCGTCCGCCTTGATGAATTTAACTTCATCGCCGGAATAGTCAAATTCCAGGACTTCGGCATACGCCGGAGCCGCGAGGGTGACGGTCATCAAAATAGTCAGAAGCACCGTCAAAACTTTTCTGCCTGTTTTTTTCATTTTTCCTCCTTGGGGGATTGCCCCTGTATATAAAACCAATTATTATTCCAGTTTTCCCGCTGCTCTCGCGGCTTGGGTAAGCTCTGAAAGGCGGCCTGCGCACCCGCCTGCGGGCGGATTCGTACAAATTACGCGGCTGCATTTTTCCATCAGCTTCATTGCGCGGTCAAAGGCCGCATCACCTATCGGCATAAAAGGCTCTTCCTCCACAACCTCTGCGGCGAGCGCCCGCGCCACCTGCGAGTCTATATCGTTTTTGTATAATATCCCCGCGTAAAACGGCCTGTTTTCTTTTTGAAGGCGCCGGAATGTGTCGATTCCCGTGCCGCCGCCCGCAATCACAAATATATCCGGCGTTCCGGAGGGTGCGGGCAGTTCCACGCTTCCGAAGGCGATATTAAAGCTGCCGCTCTGCAGATCGTAAAGCTCCCGGATGATATCTTCCTTGAATATCTCGTCCGGCGTACCAAAATGCTCTATGACTTCGCCTTTGACGCACATAATCTTGTCGGAAATCTTCTGCGCCAGATCGATTTCGTGCAGCGACAGAATGACCGCGATACCGTTTTCCTTTGCCATTGAGCGCAGGATGGACAGCAGCTCCAGCTTGTGGCGGATGTCCAGATATGAAGTCGGTTCGTCCAGAACGATTATCTCCGGCTCCTGGCAGATTGCTCTGGCGAGCAGTATCCTCTGCCTCTGCCCGTCACTGATGGCGGCAAAATCTTTTTCCGCAAGCTCTGAGGCGTGCACTCTTTCAAGCGCGGAATGCACCTTTTTTTTATCTTCCTCCGAAAGAAGTCCCAGCGCATTGGTATAAGGGTAGCGCCCCGCGGCGACCACGTCGTAGCAGGTCAGAAGCTCGCCTTTTATCCGCTCTGTCAGCACCACCGCAAGCTGCCTCGAAAGCTGCTTGTAGGTCATCGCGCCCACGGACGCATCTGCGATAAAGCTGTCTCCATTTATTACCGCCAGATGCTTGGTGATGCTCTTTAATATAGTAGATTTTCCGGAGCCGTTCGGACCGATGAGGGTCAGTATTTCGCCGCGTTTGACCTTTATCTCAATGTCACGAATCAGCGTCTGTCCGTTGTAGCCTACCGCAAGGTCAGAGGTGCGGAAATAGTATTCGTTCATATCCGCCTCCTATACTCTCATGCCGTGACGCCTTATCAGCATCACGATGACCACCGGCGCACCGAAAAGCGCCGTGACAGTGCTGATTGACAGCTCCACCGGCGAAAATGCCACGCGGGCGATATAGTCGCAAAGCAGGCAGAACACCGCTCCGCCCAGGAAAGATGCCGGAATCACCACAATGGGTTTCGCCGTCCGAAGCAGCAGCTTAATCAGGTGAGGCACTGCTATTCCGACAAAGGAAATCGGTCCCGCAAAGGCTGTCACGCAGCCGGCAATCAGGCTCGACATCAGTATCAACAATACGCGGAAGCATTTTACGTTCACTCCCATGCTCTGCGCATACGACTCGCCCATCTGGTAGGCGCTGATGGGCTTTGACATCAGGAAAACCGCTGCCAGACATGCAGCAATCACGGCTGAAAAAATCTTTACGTCAGCCCATTTGATGCCTGAAAAACTGCCCTGCGCCCAGGTGTGCAGATTTACTATATCCGCGTCCTGTGCGAAAGTTATCAGAAACTCGGTGATTGCCGAACAGATATAGCTGATCATTATTCCCGCCACAAGCAGCATAGACATTTGCTTTATGGAACGGGCCGCCAGCAGTACAAAGCCCATCGCGATCAGCGCGCCCACAAAGGCCGCCGCAATCATCATCCACGAAGAAACGAACGGCACAAATCTCAGCGCGACAATCATAGTGAGCGCGACGAAAAGCTTTGAACCCGAGGAAATTCCCAGCACAAAAGGTCCCGCGATGGGATTTCCGAAGAAGGTCTGCATCAGAAACCCGGAGAGCGCCAGACCGCCGCCCAGCACTGCCGCCGCGATAATGCGCGGCATGCGAAGCTGCCAGACGATACCCACTTGTGTTTCATCGCCTTTTCCGGTGAAAATAATTTTCGCAATATCGGGTATGGAGATATCCACGCTGCCGGTGTTGATATTCCAGATAAGCAGTGCAAACAGCGCCGCAAAGAGCCCTATAAAGACCGCGGAATATCTCGCCGCGCCGGCTGTTTTGTTCTCGGTGTTTTTTTTGCCCAAAACGCTTTTCTCCGTTTATTTCAGTCTGTAAATATATTCCAGATCGCCGCCATCGGTTTTGCCGCTCAAAATCGCGCTGATTTCCTGAATGATTGAGCCCATTTTGTCGGTCTGCTGGAACATACTGCGGCTTGTGCACCAGACGTTTCCTTCTTTCACCGCTTTAAAGTCTTTCATAACCGGACTCAGGTCCAGAAAATCATCCAGCGAATGAAGTTGTGAAACGATGCTGCAATTATATATGATTATATCCGCGTCCTTCGCGGTCGCGAAAAATTCTTCCATGCTCATATTGACGGTGCTGAGCTTGCTTTCATCGTTCAGCCCGAGGTCGGTGAAAATATATTCGCCACCGGCGATTCTGATCATTTCCGGCACGTAATCCCCGGTTTTGTAAGTGATGGCGTTTCCGTTTGAGTTGACGTAAAAGAACGCCACTGTTTTTCCGGTGTTTTCGATTCCGTCGAGGGCATTTATCTTTTCCACCTGCTCATCAAATGCGGCTTCGGCCTCGTCCTCCAGCCCCAGCAGTACGCCGTAAAACTTTATCCATTCGGTGCGGCCGAGAGGGTGCTTTTCGTAGCTCGAGCGCTCCACTATGGTTTTTATCCCGAGCTCCAGCATTTTTTCCTTTACCTCGGGATTGTGAAGAATCATTGTGGATTCAATGGCGAGCTGGCACCCTCCGCTGATAAGCATCTCGTAGTCCGGGGCGTTGTATTTGCCGGCATAGACAAAGCGGCCCTCATCCATCGCCGCTATCGCACTCTCGATATACCAGTGCTTTGTGGAAACGAAAGAAATGCTGTCGTATGCGCCAAGCGCCTCAAAAAGCGACATGGCGGACGTTGCCGCGAGATAAATCCGGCTGAGTGGCTGAGTGACTACCACCACATCAGGGGCAAGTCCTTCCGGCGTCTCGCCGCCCTCCGGCACCACGAGGATGCTGTCGCTTTCAGTGATTTCTATGTACGAATAACCGCCCTTGTACTTGTAAACCGCGAATCTGTCGGCGTACTTTAGGGTCATCGTACTTTCGTATTCCAGACCAGGAATCTGCGGGGCGCTGCCACCCGTTTCGGTTTTTTCGCCGCAGCCGGCGAGCACCGGTGCGAGGATAACCAGCGCCGATAAAACAAGTATTATTCTTTTCAAAATGCCTGTTTTAGCCATTTTCTGCCGTGATACTATTTTTTCTTTATTTTGATGACGATTACTACCGCCGCTGCAATCAGCACCGCGGCTCCCGCAACGATACCGATAATCGCCCATGTGCCGAGACCGCTGTCTTCCTCTTCCAAAGCCCCGATGGTAAGAACCTCTTCGAGCGTGTCTGCTATATCGATGTTTTCCTCTTCTTCTTTTTCTTCCGCGAGGGAGGACTCTTCCGGCGTCAGAGGTGCGGTGGGCTTTTCGGGCAGGGTAACGCCATCAGAAGAAGCCACAGCCGTGGCGCTGCCAGCGTTATCTTCCTCGCTCTCTCCCGAATTACCGCTGCTCACGGCCGTGGTCGTCGTAACCTCATCCGCCTCCGGAATGCCGGACACGTCTACGGAAATCGTATATTCTACCTCATAAGGCTGGCTCATTGCCTCGGTAACTGTCGTGACGTCAAAATCTCCGGCGTCAGGAATCTGCACACCCTTAAAGGTGCAGGTCTGCGCGCCTTCGTCCAGAGAACGCTCCGTAAATGTGCCGCACGCCGTCGTCATCGAAGTGTACTGGGGCGCTCCATCGCCCTTTACACGTTTAAAAACCAGGTCAATATAATAATTACCGTCCTTCACCGTGAGCGTCGCCGGAGAAACAAGCTTGTTGTGGTTCATTCCGCTGGCGGAAAGCTCTACGGCTACCTTGTATGTGCCGTTTTTGTGGTTTTTCGCGTAAGCAGTGCGCGGCATTAAAACCGCTGCCGCGATAATCATCAGGGCAAAAACTATCGTTGTCGTTTTTTTAATAATTCTCATCACTCACTCCGTTCTGTAATCGGGATATATCTTTTTGTTTCAAAACTACGGAAAATAAAAAACCCGTCCGGCGTGCCGGCGGGCATAATAATTCCGTACGATAACACAAAAAATATCGTGGGAGCTCGCCTTGCTCGGAGGCTTACGCCACGTTTTTCAGCAGGTTTCCTGGCTTCGGATCAAAGCTTTTTGCGCCTTCTCGCACCTCTGCAATGGCTGCTTGCAAAACGCTCCCCGTTACAGTGACCGGATCGCTCAGGCTTCGCACCTGATTCCCTTTTTCATTTTCACGCCCGCGCCGGGGTGATCAAAGCGGCTCGCGGCGTGATAATGCACTGAAAAACTGCGCCTTGATTATAGCGCAACACCAATTTTTATACAAGTAAAGATGCGGTATAATAATGCCCGTTTTGCTTAAGAAAATTAAGCGCGACGGGCATTTGAAAAGAACCGTTAACCGGCGTTACTCTAATCAGGATTCAAAACTTTTAATTGCCTTTTTCGGGCAAAGAACGGCAAAATTCTCTATATCGCTCGTATGGCTTTCACCTATAAACCGCCCGTTGAGACAAATCATCTGTACGGTTCCTTTACTTTCAGTATAAGTATTAGAGCCGGTTGAATGAATCAGTACAATGTTTTCAACATCACCGACCACATTTTTTTGCATTGAATACACTATCATCACGTGGCCGTGTCCCTCGTCTCCGTTTTCACCGACGGTTCTCGTGACAATCAGATCTCCGACCCTCAAACTCTTTTCTTCATAAAGATATTTTGTCAGCTTTTTGGTATCGACGATATATCCGTTGTTGCAAAAATCCGCGTTATACTGATCTCCGTCCATTACCGCTTTAACAGTTTGATATTCCGGGTGGTTTACGGCATAGTTCATAAGTCCCTTGGTCCACGCGAACAAAAGAATCGGTTCCCCGTCGGTTCCCATTATTCTGTAAAAAACCGAATACACAAAAGACGAGCAATCAATATTGGCGCTAAACGAGGTATTATAGATATCATTTACCTGCTGCTGTGATTTTGTCCTGTCGTACGGATCCTTCAGATGTCTGTCGGTGTTCTTGTACTGCAGCTTCATCCCCTTGTTATACAGAGTCATCGCGGTAATGCTTAAAACCCTTCTGTTTCTATTTTAAGCATACTTGTCATTATCCTGATTCATAGTATCAAGCATACAATAACCGCAGACTAATCAGGAGCGCGGCATACCAAAATAAGTATAAAAAAACATATCCGCTATCAAATTCAGGTAGTTTATAAGCGTCAGCGGTGATATAATTTTTAGCGGAAAAACAGGAAGCCGGGAGGATAAAAAATGTTTCTGGGTATTGATATAGGCGGAACCAAAACAGCCGTCTGCACAGCAGATAATAACGGAAAAATTCTTGATAAAATAAAATTTGAAACAACGGACTGGCGGAGCACGCTGGACAAGGTAATCACAGAAGGACGAAAGCTCCTCGGCGGCGAGCGTCCGAAAGCCATCGGCATCTCCTGCGGCTCACCTCAGGATGCGAAAACCGGTATGATTCTGGAACCGCCGAATCTGCCCGGCTGGGTGGATGTGCCCGTCTGCAAAATGATGAGCGAAGCTTTCCTGGCTCCTGCCAGGCTGATGAACGACGCAAACGCCTGTGCCCTCGCCGAGTGGAGATTCGGCGCCGGTAAAGGCACAAAAAACATGGTTTTCCTCACCTTCGGCACGGGAATGGGTGCCGGAGTCATCCTTGACGGCCATCTTTACGAAGGAACCACCGAGTCCGCCGGAGAGGTGGGACATATGAGGCTGGAAAAGGAAGGCCCCACAGGCTACGGAAAAGCCGGATCCTTTGAGGGCTTCTGCTCCGGCGGCGGAATAAAGCAGCTCGGAATCGCCTATGCGAAAGAGGCTCTTGACCGCGGTTTATCACCTGCCTATGCCCGGTCCGCATCGGAGCTTGATACTGTCAGCGCCAAAACCATAGCCGATGCCGCCCATGCCGGCGACGAAACCGCCCTGAAGGTTTACAAAGAGGTCTCAAAACGACTGGGGCAGGGTCTGTCCGTCATCATGGATTTGTACAATCCCGAAGCGATAGTTATCGGCTCGATTTTTGCGAGAGCTGAGGATTTGTTAAGAGAAGCTATGGAAGCCGAGATTCAAAAAGAGGCTCTGAGCAAAACGTCCGGAGTCTGCCGCGTTTTGCCGGCTGCCCTCGGCGAGGCGCTGGGCGATTATGCCGCAATAGCCGTGGCTATGCAGGAGTACGACTCACTTTTCGCGCGCTATCCCTCGCTCACCGCCTGCAAAGACGATATAGAAAAAGCCTGCGAAATGCTGATAACCTGTGCGAAAAATAACGGTCTTATCATGACCTGCGGGAACGGCGGCAGCGCCTCCGATTCCGAACATATCGTGGGCGAACTGATGAAGGGTTTTACCAGAAAGCGTCCTCTTCCGGCAGATGTCCGCGCCCGCTACGAGGAGCGCTTCGGGACTCCTATGCCGATGCTCCAACAGGCTGTACGCGCCATTTCTCTGCCGTCGCAGATCGCAGTACTTTCCGCATTCGCGAATGATGTCACTGCCGAAGACGTATATGCTCAGCTGGCCTACGGCTATGCTTCGGAGGGCGACGTCCTCATTGCCATGTCTACCTCGGGGAACTCCAAAAACTGCGTGTCGGCCGCAAAAGCCGCCTTGATAAAAGGGGCAAAGGTCATAGCTCTCACAGGTGAAAAAGACAGCGAGCTCTCAAAAATATCCGACGTGACAATTCAGGTTCCCGAAACCGAGACCTATAAAGTCCAGGAGCTTCACCTGCCTGTGTATCACAAATTGTGCCTGGCAGTAGAGGAGTCAATGTTCAACTGATTTCAGCCGACCACAGAACCTCCGACGCATAATGCCGCGTAGGTTCTCCTCGGTTAAGCTCTGTTAATCCGGATATCCGGTTCGCCCCTTAATCATATCATTACAGAAAAAACGCGCCGCCAACTATCAGTTGGTGACGCGCTTTTTTTATTCGTAACTGTCATCCGCCCTGACATGTCTGCACACAACCGCTTTAGTGGGCTATATGCATACCGTCAAATCAGGCAGTGAAGCTATCTCCTGCTTATTACAGGATATCTCCCCATGTGATTCCGTCATCAAGGATGCCGCCATCTCCGGGTAAGGTGATCTGTTCGGAGCCGATTGCCAGGGAGTATGCCTTGGCAGATGCGCCGTAATTATACATTGCACGAACAATATCAGCCAGACCCGGAATTGTGGAGGAATCTTTTGAAACTATGTAGGAGTTAACACTATATGTAACTGTGGAATAATCCGTATCATCTGCGTCGGTAAGCGTCAGAGTCCAGACATCGCCATAGTTGATGGCCATGATTCCGTCGGTCAGGATATGATATAATCCGTCACTCTCCGCACTCTCAAGCATATAGGTAAAAGGCGAATTACTGCCGACACGAATCTTGACCCTGTCTGCATTAGTAGCCTTAATCATAAACTGGAGGCGGACATAATTCTCGATACGTACCGAAGCAGCGGTAAATCTGTCATTTGCGCCGGCGTTAAAAGTGACGTTCCTGACTGATGTGGGAGCGGTATAACCTGCTGTCTTAGACGACGCAACCCAGGCAGCGCTGTTAGCCAGATTGTCTGTTCCGTGTTCTACATATACCTGGGCCGCAGCACCAAACTCAAGCATATCGGCCATAAAGGTCTTAAGCGATGTAAACTGAGCGGAAGAAAGGCCAAGCTCTGATGCTGTGCTGTTGTAGATAGATGAGAAATAACTGACTATACTGAAATCTCTCTCCTGAAGAACGGTATCGCCATTTTTGAGCTGTATGGTGAAATCATCAGCCATGTACTGTGCGAAGATCTTAGGGAAAGAAAATCTCCAGAAGCCGCCTCTCTTGACACCGTCTACAGTCATGTCTCTTCCTGCGCCTACAAAACGCATTGTAGGAGTGGTAATCTCATCATCGGCATAGGCTGTGACATGAAGAGTGAAGTCCTCAGCCACGTTAATCTGCGCAGAAACGAAATCACCGGTCGGTTCAGCTGTAGCTGTTACTGCGCCTGACAGAGCAAGGCTCAGTATCATGATCAATGAAAAGATAAATTTCGCTGTTTTTCTGTGTTTCATCGGGTCCTCCTTACACACCTGGGTAGTGTCAAATTCAAACACACTTATTTACTTAGTCTTAATTTTTTTATATACGGGAGCTTAGGTAAAAGCTCCGATAATATCAATTAAATCTGATTCTCTGAATGCTGTTTTCAGCTATATCACGGGGCACTCTGTAATACTTTACTATGGGGCACAGCCTCATGCCGTCTACTTTGACAAAGTAATCTGCATACTTCTCGGCGCCTCCCTCGACCTGCGCGTAGACGATATCTCCGTCTGTGTAAATCCCCTGAGAGTTGCGCTTTACGCTGCCATCCAGCGTTGCGTAGAGCAGATCTTTGTTCCCGTTCACGTACATCAATCCTTCGGCGAGCCTCATGGTGCAGCAGAAAAATGCTTCGTACATCCTGATTTTCAGATGATTCCACGGACTTCCTGCAGCGACCAGTGTATCTGTGCCGGCTCCTCCGTTCTCACGCTGGGAGGTGGACAAACCGTTATGCCATATCGCAGCAGCCGTGCGCCTGAAAGCTTCGTTTCCTGTCGCCTTATGTAGCTCCAGAGCAAGCATCAGCGAATCCACTATTGCACAAGGCTCTGTCCAAGTATCGGGCCTTCCCCACCAGTTAAGATTCTGGTATGTATAGGTCATGCCGCTTGAGATGTAAAGGTCGAAAATCTGTTTTGCACTGTCCAGGAAATACTTGTCTCCTGTCTCGTGATACAGACTCATCATGCCGCGTCCGGCAGTCAGGCTGCAGTGCGTCTGGGCGCGGAGCTTTTCCTTGTCAATCGAGGCGAATACGCCTGTCATCTCATAAAGCAGCTCCAGAATGCGCTCGTCACGGCTAACCTTGTATACGTGCGCCAGCCCGTCGATGCTCATGAATGCACAGCCTATATCGGTAGAAAGCTTCCAGCCGTTTTCTGTTTCGAGGCTGTTTCCTGAAACGTCCCCGCCGCCTTGCTTTGTTCGATCTACGGGATAATCCCGAATCTGTCCCCTCAGCGGCAGAAAAAGGTTTTCGGCTATGGCCATGGCCATCTTCAGCGATTCAGAATCACCGAAAGCCTCATGATATCCGCACAGTCCACGCAGCATCCAGGAATGTCCCGACAGCTGCTGTTCAAAGATAAAGGGCTGTCCGCAGGGGCCGAGGTATCCGCTGTCATTCAGGTGCTCCGGCAGTCTCCGGATCATCTCGTCCATACAGGGAATCCGCTTTGATGATATCCGGTAGTGTGATACGAAAGCCAGCATTGCGCGGCCTTCTTTGTCTCCGGGCCATTCGCAGCCTTCGGGCTGAAAAACCTGTTCTATCTGATAGTAAGGGTCATCTGCCAGCCGTTTGAAATTCAGCGATATGCGTTCGCCAAGCTCGGTATCATCTACAGGTAAACGGTGCATTCACTAATCCCCTGATTCTCAGTTCCATTCTCCGCCGGCGTCAACAGTCGCTATTTCGTCTGAACCGTCTCCGACGCTCAATCCCGAGGGATCAACAGATTCAATCGCTCCGCTTTCATCCTGAGACTGCGTAACCGTTTCGGCAGAAGTCTGACTGTCAGAAGTCTGGCTGTCGCTGCTTCCGCAGGAACATGTAAGAACGATGCCTGCGACAACAACAATCAGAGCGGGAATCCTGATAAAAACTTTCTTAAAGAATTCCTTCATCTGAATATCAATGAGCGTCAATGGTATTGATAGCCTGCTCGTTCCAATTATAGAACGTGGTCTCGGTAACTTCAAAATCCAAAGAACCGGTGCCGGTAGTATTCACAAATCTGATGTTTGCGAGCATGCCGTCGGGAGATACATTGGTGCCAGCAGTAGGAGCATTGCCTACGAAGGTGATGGTGCCGTTTTCCTCATCTACGCCGAAGTCAATCTCAGCGAAAACGCTCATGTCGGTATCGACCTTATAGGTTTCGCTGACAAGCGCTACATCAAAATCAGTGGTGTTGAATGTGGCTACAACCTTTCCGGCAGCTACCTGTGATGAGGTAAGACCGTCAGAGAAAAGGTTTATGGCAACACTGGTGTAACCGTTCTGGTTGTCTTCTACTCTGCTGAGTCTGGGAAGTCCGGTAACTCTTGTGCCGTCCAGGGTTACCCAGAAGGGCTTTGCATAAATGGTGTTTGCAAAGTTTTCCACAGCGATATTGGTGAGCTCCAGTGCAGCAAAATAATTTGAAGCAGAAACAAATGCGGTTGAAGGGTACTGAAGTGAACCGCCGTTTGCGTCAATCGCGCTGTAAACCGTGCCCGTCTCAGCTTCCTGAAGGTCTCCGGAGCCGAGTCTGTACTGGAATCCGACCTTTGAGTAATTAAGAGAGTCAGTAGTGGTCAGAAGTCTTAATTTTCCTAATCCACCTGTTTCGGACAGGCTGGCAAGCTGGCTCTTTACGCTCAGTACGTCAGCAGGAACAAACTTTGCCCGTGCAGTAAGCGTGCCAAGCAAGGCGTCTGAAAGGTCGTCCTCTCTCAGGGCAACATAACTGCCGCCTTCATAAACGTACCAGCCGCCAAAAACATAGCCGGCCATATAAGGTGCTGTTTTGGTGCTTTCGGACCAGTAATCTGCAATACTGTAGGCGTCCGCTGCCGCATAAACAGGAGTATCGGCGCTATCTGCCACGGCTTTTACGGGACTTCCGGCAATGCCGGCTACAATCAGCGTTACAGCCAAAATGAACGTGATTATCTTTTTCTCCATTTTCTTTCCGCCTTTCACTTAAAATTACGCGTTAAAAATACTAAAAAATATCATTTTATGTATATCGGGATTTATTCCTGTTCCGGGTAATCCGAATATATAGAATACACCGATATTCTACTGAATTGTAGCATACGGAAAAATTCTCTGTATACCAATAACTAAACAAATTATGCAAAAAATTATACAAAATTTTTAACTTACAAATATTTCGAAATATCTACATATTCGTGCCGTACCGATTTGACTCCGTTTTCGTCTATTTCGAAAACCGTGCCGCCGTTCAGCGCAGGCTCATGATAACTTCCGAGACCCGTTTTCAAGGCGAAAATCAGCCTCACGCCCTTGAACTTTACAGCCCAGTTGTTCATATGATCATGACCGCAGATTACGTTCTTAGTATTTCCCAGCCTGCTCATCAGTGCCAGTGCGCCCTCGTCCTCCGGATAGCCGCTGAGAACCTCGTGATAAACGCCGAAGGAATCCTCGTAGCCTTTGTTCCAGTACTCAGCAGAATCGCCGTCCTCGATCGTCATCGACTTGTCCGGCCCGTCTGTCCTGAACGCGGCCTTTGCCGCTTCAAAATAGGCGTGAATCGGAATATGAAGTATCACTGTGCTGTCATGGCAGCCTGCCTTTTCGAGCTCTTCTATGCGCTTTTCGTACCAGTCAAGCTGCTCCTTTGTAAGTCCCGCCCAGGCGCGGTTCTGTCCGCTCAGGCTGAGTCTATATGGCACCTGATCGTGCGTATCCATCAAGATAACTCCCTCGGAGCTCTTGCCGTTTTTTTCGATGAGAATAACAAAATTGCTGTTTCCCAGAGAGGGCTCACACTTTTCAAAGACAAAGTATTTGTGCTTCATATACTCGTCCACTACCTGTCTGACCGGCTCATCTCCGTCCTGATTGTCATGATTTCCGAAGCAGCAGGTCCACGGAATCTTAAAGGAGTCCATATAATCGGCATACTTCCTGTATGAAACAAAATCGCCGGCATACGACAAATCGCCGCTTATGGTAATCAGATTGGGAGACACCCTCTCTATCAGGGTTTCTGTCGTTTCCCGGAAGCTCATTCCCGTCGGATTTCCCTCTTCCCACTCACCCGCGGTGAGCTGGGTGTCGGTGAGGTTCAATAATCTGAAATTACCCTCTGAATTGTCTGTAAGCTTAATCACTGTCCCACATTCTCCTCTGACATATTATTTAAAGAATAGTCCATTCTGTACGAACGAATAGGCGTCGTCCCATTTCGGGTTTCTGCCGTCTCCCCAGCCCCATATTCCGGTCTGGCGGAAGAAATAAAACGGCAGGACTACAAATGTTTCACCCTCTTTGATATGGAAAGGTCCCAGCAGATTTCTGAGACTTCCGGTCAGGGTTATCTGTATCTCGTTTTCGCCCTCACGCACGAGCCCGGAAATATCCAGACAGTAGGGCTGCCACAAAAGCTTTCCGGCGGACTTGCCGTTAATTCTGATATCCGTTACGATACTTGGAGGACAAGCGAAAGCAATCGCCGCGGTTTTCGCCTCTTCATTCG
This sequence comes from Lachnospiraceae bacterium, assembly GCA_017455435.1. Classification (GTDB taxonomy): domain Bacteria; phylum Bacillota; class Clostridia; order Lachnospirales; family Lachnospiraceae; genus UBA3774. The sequence goes on from JAFTAU010000015.1 coordinate 14,149, forward strand.
TCAGGCTTATTCTTTTTGAAAGGGTAATGCTTCCGGCAAAGAACGGGTAACCCTGAGTCTCAATGCAGCCGTCTGTCAGCGTCTCCGGCGCCGCGGCCAGATAAAAGCCGCCGTCCGACTTTACGCTGCCGTTTTCCGCGGGCCTGAACCCGCTGTCGGTAAAGACGCCGAAATCGCCTTTCAGGTAAACGGCCTCCACCTCCATATCATAGGTGAGATTGTTTTTATTTGACTCAAACTCTTTAATTTTTTCGAGCAGCCTGTAAATGGCTCCGCTCTGCTCAAAATCACAGGCAAGGCGCAGCACGTTTTCGCCTTCTCTCAGGTAATCGTAAATATCTATGGTTTTAAAACAGGGGTCGTGAACATAGCCCGTTACAACCTTCGAAACCTCTCTGCCGTTCAGGGAAATATCAAAAATCTCCGGCGTTTCAAGCGCCAAAAAGCAGGACCCGAACGCGAGCTCCCTGATATCAAAGCGAAAGTCAAGCTCAGCCCTTACCGCCCTGCCGTAGGCGCAAAGCATTTCCTGAACATCGCTTACGGGCATTCTCTCACAGATCTGGTCGCCGTTCACGGTAAGCCCGCAGAAGTCAAGCGTAAGAGAATTAAGGTCGCTATGAGATACCTGCCAGTCGCCCCTGAGCTTATCCGAAATATCAGTCCGTCCGACCTGCGCTTTCGGCTCCGCTGCGGCTGCGTCTCTGTCCTCGTAAACAAAGAATATTACGCCCGTACCTGCGGGAATCTTTCCGGATATCTCAAGCTCTTCATCCCGCTTTTCATAACGTGCGTGAGTGATGACGCCCTCTGCCGCGTCAAAGATGGCGGCGCTCCTGCCCTGCGCGCGCAGCATTACGGACGCTTCTTTATCTCCGAAATTGCAGACATAATACATAGTCATCCGCTCTTTTTCAAAATACCGGACTGTAGAGCGAAGCCGGCATTTGTCACCGGGCGCGGCGTCCAGCGAAAACAGACGTAAATCATCCGGCACAAAACCGGCTATATGAGCACTGTCCGCGGTTACGCAATCCTTTGCAAATTCCCTGACCTTTTCCGTCCTTATGCCGTTTATATACTCCGGAATCTCTTCCGTAAAAATCACGCTGCCGCCCTGCTTTTTAAATTCGCAAAGCAGTCCGAATGTGTTTTCGTCCAGACATTTTGCGGGAGGAACTATGACGAGCGAATAGCTCTGAGTGCCTATACAAAGCTTTCCGTCCTTTACGCTGCCGTGGCGCTCCATAATCCGGCTCTCTCCCAGATGGTACTGAAGCTGCGCATCCTCCAGGGCATCCATCACCAGAGCCAGTTTTTCCGCGTAGGCATCGGTCTCCGGGCGATTGTCCGTAAGCAGCCAGCCGCTTTCTATGGTATGAAGTACGAGGATAGGGAAGCGCACCTCTCCCTCTGACAAAAGCATTCCGATACGGCTCACCATATCATTGAATATTTTATAATCCTTCCACCAGGGCTGATGCCTGAAAATGGAGGCGGGGTAGTCGCGCTTGCGGATTCCCCTAAGAGAGTACCCCTCCAGATGCTGACACAGGAGATTTATTCCGTGAACCAGCTGATGCTCGTAAATCCTTCTCATGTCGGCGAAGCTGACGTTCCAGCCGCAGGCCGCGAAGGTTTCCGACAAAATCTGCCGTTTGCCCAGCTGATTGGCTGCCGAGACGAGCTGCATCTCCGTCTGAACGGACGGCTGCTGTCTGCACAGATGATCCATACCGGGAATATCCATAAATTCATACGAGGGCGTGCAGCTTCCGCTTGCCAGAATGTGTTCATAAAAGCCCTCTTCCAGAACCATATGACCGGTAAGACTGCAGCCGTTTTTCTTGCACCACTTTCCTATCACGCGCATATAGCTGTCGGTGAACAGATCTCTGACGAGCTTCCAGTATCTGAAACGAAACTCCTCAAAGCCCTCTGTTCTGTAAAACAGCTTGGGCAAATGTTCTCTGATCGATTCCCCGTAAATCCTTTCATATTCTTTTTCAAGATTGAAGGACCACGGTATTCCGTTTCTTGACGCCTGCGGTTCATCGGTGAAAAAGCCCTTTAGTTTTTTAAAATCACTACCAAGCCGCTCCCGGTATTTTTCGTGTGTGGATTTTAAAAACTCCTCCGTCACCTCGGGATTTAAGGTATCGACATAATACGGATTTACGTCAAAATAGCAATGAACTGTTTTGCCGTCTACCCGGACGTTGGCTAACGTAAACTCATTTTGAACCGGAGCGTCCGTTTCTTCACATCTCAGGTATTTTTGCTGATATTTCAGCCCCAACCCGTTTACGGCTCCGTTTCCGAATCCGCTCGGCCAGCCGTTTTCATCGTAGCCCCACGAGAGCATTCCGGCGCTTTCGCCTTCTTCCAGTGCGGCCGAAACATTGTCAAACCATTCGTCCGAAAGATACTCTGTCTGCAGGCCGCCCCTCGCGTGCATGAAATAACCGCCCAGACCGGCTTCATTCATCTGCCGTATCTGTTCTCTCGTTTCATCGACGCTAAGTTTTTCGTTCCATGACCAGAACGGCACGGGACGATACTTTTTCGGCGGATTTTTAAGCAGTTTTTTAAAATCTGTCATACTGATGCTTCTCCGTATCAGTTTTTGAATTTAAAGCGCAGGGTTTTGATCTCAAATGGTCTGAGTTTAAGCGCAATGCTATTGTTTTTGATTTCCAGAGGCGAGTCCGCGTATTCAAGCATATCTGTTTCTCCGGCGTAGGAAATCTCCGGAGAAAGAGTGACGCCGCAAGAGGCCGCGGACCCTTCTGTCTCATATATTCGGGCGATAAAGCCCTCTTTGTCCTCGGCGGGTTTTACGGTTTCTATGATAACGTTTTCGGCATCCGCAGAAAGGAGCGAACCCTTGTACTCGCCGTCCAAAACGCCCTCATATACCAGCACGGGATAGTTCAGGCTGTAAGCCGGTCTGATAACGGCCTCTGTTCCGAAGGCCTCTTCATGCACAAGCAGAGAATAGGTAAATCTGTGAATTCCCTTATCTCCTCTCGTATCCGGATGGGTGCCGCCCTTATGAAGAGTGAGGCGCATATCATTATCATTTACCGAAATACCGTATTTGCAGTCATTCAGCACCGCCACGCCGAATCTGGTGTCCGACAAGTCTGTCCATTTGTGGTTGCAGACCTCAAACTGGGTTTTGTCCGTAGGATAGTTCTCGTGA
>JAFTAU010000004.1 GCA_017455435.1 Lachnospiraceae bacterium
AAAGTGCGTAAAAGCGGCAAAAAGCAAGCTTCATCAAACAAAAAAACGAGACCGTCATCCGACAAGGATGGCGTTCAACCGAGTTTATGTTCAAAGACAAAATCCGCGGCGCACTGCCGCGGACTTTGTCTTCAGTCTGAGAGGACGGTTTTAATCGTCCTCTTCTTTTTGTGCGTGGTAGATCTGGCGTTTCATGGCCATCTCGTCGTTGGCCAGATATTCGTCGTAGGTGGTGATCTTGTCGATTATCTTTCCGTTAATGATTTCGATAATGCGGTTTGCCGTGGTCTGGACTATCTGATGATCGCGGCTGGCAAAGATGATGACGCCGGGGAATTTTATCATGCCGTTATTGAGTGCGGTGATGGACTCCATATCAAGGTGGTTTGTCGGCTCGTCAAAGAGCAGCACGTTCGCGCCTGAGATCATCATTTTTGAGAACATACATCTGACGCGCTCGCCGCCGGACAGCACGGGCAGATGTTTCAGACCGTCGTCACCGGCAAAGAGCATTCTGCCGAGGAAGCCGCGCACATACGTCACGTCCTTGATTTCGGAATAGCCGGTCAGCCACTCGGTGATGGTGTAATCGGACTTGAATTCGGCGGAGCTGTCCTTCGGGAAATAGGCCTGCGAGGTGGTTACACCCCACTTGAAATACCCTTCGTCCGGCTCCATCTCTCCGGTCAGGATTTTGAAAAGAGTGGTCTTTGCGAGCTCGTCGGAGCCGACCAGCGCGACCTTGTCCTCGCGTCCGAGAACAAAAGAAATATGGTCGAGAACGGTGACGCCGTCGATGACCTTTGTCAGGTCGTGAACCTCCAGAACTTCATTTCCGATGCTTCGTTCCGGTCTGAAATCAATATAAGGATACTTGCGGCTCGAAGGGCGAATCTCTTCGAGCTGGATTTTTTCCAGAGCACGTTTGCGGCTCGTCGCCTGTTTGGACTTGGACGCATTGGCTGAGAAACGCTGGATAAATTCCTGCAGCTCCTTGATTTTTTCCTCTTTCTTCTTGTTTTCCTCTTTCATCTGGCGGATCATGAGCTGCGAGGATTCGTACCAGAAATCATAGTTTCCGGCATAGAGCTGAATCTTGCCGTAGTCGATATCCGCGATCTGCGTGCAGACTTTGTTCAGGAAATATCTGTCGTGGGAAACCACGATGACGGTGTTTTCAAAATTGATAAGAAATTCTTCGAGCCATGCGATGGCGGCCAGGTCGAGATGGTTTGTAGGCTCGTCGAGCAACAGGATGTCGGGATTTCCGAAAAGTGCCTGAGCCAGCAGGACCTTGACTTTTTCGTTGCCGCCGAGGTCTTTCATCAGATTGTAATGCAGGTCGGTTTCGATGCCGAGACCGTTGAGGAGGGATGCGGCGTCGGATTCGGCCTCCCAGCCTCCCATTTCCGCGAACTCGGTTTCAAGTTCGCTGGCTCTTATGCCGTCTTCGTCGGAAAAATCGGGCTTTGCGTAGAGCGCGTCCTTTTCACGCGCTATTTCCACCAGCCGCGGATTTCCCAGCATGACGGTATTTAGCACGGTTTCCTCGTCATATTTAAAATGATCCTGCTTCAGGAAGGAAAGGCGCTCGCCGGGGGTGACGATTACGTCACCGCTTGTGGGCTCGAGCTCTCCCGTGAGGATGCGCAGGAAAGTGGACTTGCCCGCGCCGTTTGCGCCGATCAGACCGTAGCAGTGGCCGGGCACGAATTTTACGTTTACGTCCTCAAAGAGGGCCTTTTTTCCGAATCTTAAACTGACGTTGATTGCCTGAATCATATATCGTCCTTTCTTGAGAGAAATGTCTCCCAAAAAGCCTTAGAATTCCTCGGGATACAGCCCGGCGGCTTCCATGCGGGCAATGGCTTCCACCACGGTGGCCTTGTCCTCGGAGTAGGTCACTCCGTACCAGGTATCGGGTGTGGGGACCACCTTGACCGTCGCACCCTTTTCCAGCAGGGAGTTCACGACGGACGGCACATAGTATTCGGCCTTCAGAGGATTTTCCGCCAGCGCTTTGTCGAGAAATGCGGGAAAGCCTTCCCACGCGGCGTCCAGATAGGCGCGGGAAAATCCCCAGAGGTTCATCGAGACGGGGGTGTCGTCCGGCAGAGCGGTCCAGGTGGCGCCGTTATCGAGAGTGAAGGCCGGATGTCCGTCCCTTTTTTCTATGCGCGTGCGCTCGGTGATGCTCGTTAGGTGGCCGCGCTCATCCGTTTCGCAGACTCCGCGCGAGACGTAGCCGTTGTCCGTGAGAGTGTTAATCAGATAATAGCCGCTCATGCAAAAGCTGTATTTGTCCGCTTCCGTAAGGCCGCAGAGGAAATCGTACTGATCCTTAAAGGCTTTTTTGCCGTAATAATCGTCCGCGTTGATGACGGCGAAGGGGCCGTTAATGAGATGCCTTGCGGCCAGCAGCGCATGCGCCGTTCCCCAGGGCTTTTCGCGCCCTTCCGGCACGGTATATCCATCCGGCAGATCCTCCGGAACCTGGTAGGCGTAATCCACCTGCATATATTTTTCCGCGCGGGCGCCGACGGTTTCCTTGAACTGTTTTTCAATAGAGGGTTTTATGATAAAAACCACCCTCTCAAAGCCCGCCTGATGTGCGTCATAGAGGGAAAAATCCATAATGATGTGGCCTGATTTGTCGACCGTATCGAGCTGCTTCAGTCCGCCGTAGCGCGAGCCCATGCCCGCCGCCATTATTACCAGACAGGGTTTGTCCATAGTGTTCCTCCTGTGTTAAAAAGCGTTTAATAATCGCTGTAAAACCGCAAAACATCGTACCATAAAACAGTTAAACTTGCTACTGATTTTTGGCCGTTTTTATGCTACGATATCCGTTGTGGAAGGACGAGAAAGTCAGGAGAAAACAATGGCAAAATCAAAAGCAACGGCGTTTTTTTGTAAAGAATGCGGATACGAATCGGCAAAGTGGAACGGGCAGTGTCCGTCCTGCAAGGCGTGGAATACTTTCGTGGAGGCGCCTGTTATTAAGGAAGAAAAAGCTGCCGGCAGAATCTCGCTGGATGGCGCCGGCAGAGTAAAGTTCGCCGCGCCCAAAAAGCTCGAGGAAATAGATGCCTCCGCGGAGGAGAGGATTCCCACCGGCTTTTCGGAGCTGGACAACGTGCTCGGCGGCGGCATCGTTCCCGCATCGCTCGTGCTGGTGGGCGGCGACCCCGGCATCGGAAAATCCACCCTGCTTCTGCAGGCGTGCGCCAATATCGCCGCCTCCGGCAGAAAGGTGCTCTACGTTTCGGGCGAGGAATCGCTCAAACAAATAAAACTCCGCGCCGACAGGATAGGAAAAATCGGCGGAGATATGCTCTTTCTTTCGGAAAACAATCTCGATATGATAGCCGCGGCGCTTCAGAACGAAATGCCTGCGCTGGCCGTAATAGATTCCATTCAGACCGTTTACAGAGACGAGGTGAGCGGCGCTCCCGGCAGCATCAGCCAGGTTCGCGAGTCCACGAGCGTGCTGCTGCAGGTGGCAAAGGGACTCGGCATAGCGGTGTTCATTGTCGGGCACGTCACAAAAGACGGGCAGGTGGCCGGGCCGCGCATGTTGGAACATATGGTGGACGCCGTCCTTTATTTCGAGGGAGACAAAAGCACCGCCTACAGAATTGTCCGCAGCGTAAAAAACCGATTCGGTCGCACCGACGAGATAGGCGTGTTTGAGATGCGGGAAGAGGGCCTTCGCGAGGTGGCTAATCCATCGGAGTATATGCTTTCGGGCGGCGCGGACGATGCGACGGGTTCGGTGGTTACATGCTCGCTGGAGGGCAGCCGCCCCATGCTGCTGGAGATACAGGCTCTGGTGTGCCGCAGCGGTTTCGGTCAGCCGCGCAGAACCGCTTCCGGGGCTGATTACAACCGCGTCAATCTGCTCATTGCTGTCCTCGAAAAGAGGGAGAATTTCAAGCTTTCGGAATGTGACGCCTACGTCAACATTGCCGGAGGAATGAAGATATCCGAGCCCTCGCTGGATCTGGGAATAGTGATGGCGCTGGCCTCCAGCTATCTGGATTTGCATATCGACAGCAAGACGTTGATTTTTGGCGAAGTCGGGCTTTCGGGTGAGGTTCGACCCGTGAGGATGGCGCAGCAGAGGGTCGCAGAGGCCGTAAAGATGGGCTTTGAAACCGTTATTCTGCCGGAAGCAAATCTCAAAGGACTCGATAAAAATCCGGAAATCAGGCTTGTCGGAGTCTCGAACATTGCCCAGGCGATGAGATATATTCAAAAATGAAAGACACCACGCTTTGTTACATAGAAAAAGACGGCTGCTATCTGATGATGCACCGAGTCAAAAAGAAAAATGACCTCAACCATGACAAATGGGTCGGGGTCGGCGGCAAGTTTGAGCCCGGCGAAACGGACGAGCAGTGCCTGCTGCGAGAGGTCTTTGAGGAGACGGGACTGCGGCTGACACGGTGGCGTAAGCGCGGCGTGGTCACGTTTCTCTCTGACATCTGGGAAGGCGAATATATGCACCTTTTCACCGCGGACGGCTTTGAGGGCGAGCTGATTTCATCCCGCGACTGCGATGAAGGCGAGCTCGTCTGGATTCCGAAGGACAAGGTCTGTGACCTGCCGATATGGGAGGGAGACAAGCTTTTCTTCCGCGAAATGGAAAAAGACAGCCCTGTTTTCAATATGACCCTCGAATACCGCGGCGATAAGCTTGTCCGCTTCGAGACAACATTTCCCAGGTAATTAGGAACACACGGGGACTGTCCCCTTGTGTTGCCCATGTGTTTGAAAAGTTTTCGCCGGCATGTTGAGGTACAATAGATAGGTAACAAAAAAAGAAGCAAAGATTCTAACGATTTGGTACAATGTTAATCACCACAAAAAACAAAAGGACCAAAAGGAGAATCTTTGCATGGATATTGTAGCTCAGACCAGGTTTTGGCGT
>JAFTAU010000016.1 GCA_017455435.1 Lachnospiraceae bacterium
GAGGATGGTTCCAGAGTAAATGTTGTACTGCCTCCGGCCGCGCCCGACGGTCCGATAGTCACTATCAGAAAATTCTCGAAAACGCCTATGAGGATGAGCGACTTAATAGAGAACAACAGCATCAATAAAGAGGCGGCAGATTTTCTGGCGGCGGCGGTCGGAACAGGCAGGAGCATTTTTGTCAGCGGTGGAACCGGTTCAGGAAAGACTACGTTTTTAAACGCACTTTCTGAGTTTATCCCAAAGGGTGAAAGGGTTGTAACCATAGAAGACTCCATGGAGCTGCAGCTCACCATTGAAAATCTCGTGAGGCTGGAGACCAGAAACGAATCGGCTATGAGCGGCGGAGAAATAACAATAAGAGACCTTATAAGGGCGGCGCTGAGAATGCGGCCGGACAGAATAATCGTGGGAGAAGTCAGAGGCGCAGAGGCACTGGATATGCTTCAGGCTATGAATACCGGTCATGACGGCTCCATGTCTACGGGCCACGCGAACAGCCCGGCGGATATGCTTTCCAGACTCGAGACAATGGTACTGATGGGAAGCGATTTGCCGCTCGCGGCCATAAGGAGCCAGATCGGATCTGCGATTGATTTTATTATTCAGCTTTCGCGTTTTTCGGACGGAAGCAGGAAGGTTGTTTCTATTGATGAAGTTATGGGGTATAAGCAAAACGAAATCGAACTGCGGGAAATCTTTGTCCGCGGGAAAGAAGGACTCATCAGAGTATGAATTCAGGCTTTCTTTCAAGGAAAAGGCTTTGTGCCTGGCTGTCTGGACAGCGGTCTCGCTGTTTCTCGGAAGGCTGTTTTTTCACAGCTTCGTTTTTTCCGTGCCTATCGTTTGTTTGTCGCCTTTTGTTTTGAAATACTTTAAAAGAATAAGAAAAGAAAAGAGACAGGAAGATATTTCATCTCAATTTTGCGACGCAATGAGCGCATTTGCGGCGGCACTTTCTTCGGGTTTTTCTCCGGAAAACGCAGTCGCAGAGGCAGTTAGCGAGCTGGAGCGGATTAACGGCCGGAAGGGATATATGCAGGACGAATTGGAACTGATAGCAAAGAAGCTTTCCATAGGCGAGTCGATTGAGAATGCTTTTATCGGGCTTTCCCGCAAAACCGGAATTCGCGAGATAGAACAGATGGCAGATGTTTTTTCCACTGCGAAAAGAAGCGGAGGTTCTCTGCCGGACATTCTCAGGCATACCGTATATATGCTTGAGGAAAAGAGAAGACTGAAGGAAGAAATCAGAACAATCATAACAGCTAAAAAAACTGAGCACAGGATTATGTGCCTGATGCTGCCTTTTATTCTGCTCTATATCAATCTGACGGGCTCTGAGTTTGTTTCGGTTCTTTATGAGGGTGTGCGCGGACGAGTGATAATGACGGCAGCTCTGGCAGTCTTTTTTCTGGCCGTGTGCCTGGGCGAAAGGATAATAAGGATAAGGGTATGAACCTTGTTGATGTTTACTATCAAATAAGAGAAAAGCTCGGAAAGGCTCCGGTCTCTCGAAATAGACTGAAGGATGCGGAATTGTTATTCCCCGGAAAAAACTCGCAGGAGTTCTTGAGGGCAGAGGATGAAAGGCTGTTGAGAAAGGCGGTGGCGTTGTTTTTGTGCGCGGCGGCGATTTTTGTCTGCGCCGTAGTAATAAGAGGGTTTAACAACAATGAAATCATCAGTATTAATCGCCCGCAGTACGGCGAAGGCGATGCCATAGAGCCTATGCAGGTAAGCCTCGGTGAAGAAAAGATAAAGATGGATGTATCGGTCAGCGAAAGGGAGCTGACAGCCGAAGAAAAGGAAAAACTTTTTGATACGGCAAAGAAAAAGCTGATAAAAAGCCTGTTCGCGGAAAACGAGGGAGCAGAGAAAGTGGATTCACCGCTGAATTTTGCGGTGGACACCGGTTCCGGCATAGTTGCCGCGAGCTGGCAAATCAGTGATTACAGCCTGATAAGATATGACGGAACGCTGCTTTATCCAAAAGACTTTACCGACGGCATCACCACCACTGTCAGACTTCATTTAACCATAGGAGAAGAGAAAAGAGAATACCCGGTTGAGCTGACGCTCTACCGCCCAAAGAAAAGAGCGTTGACTGCGGAGGAACAAGTGAAGAGCGCAATATCCGCAGAGGACGAAAAAGATCCTTTCTCGGAAACAGTATCTCTTCCGAGGCAGATAGGAGAGACGGCCGTCTCTTACGAAAAGCCGGGAAAGGACGCAATCTTTTCGGCGGTGCCGGTCATCACCGCCGCCGCAGTCTTCGCTCTGTTCCTGCGGGAAAAAACAAAACGAAAGGAGAAAATGACAGAAAGAAAAACCGAACTGGAAACAGCTTATTCGGAAATGGTTTCAAAATTGGCCGTGCTGACAGGATCGGGATACACGATACAAAAAGCATGGGAAAAGCTCGCGGACGAATTTAAAAAAGAAAAGAGACCGGACGCGGGAAACTATCTTTCGGAGGAGATGGAATACTCCCTCAGGCAGATAAAAAACGGTGCCTCCTGCGAGGCCGCCATGACAAGGCTGGGGGAGAGAACAGGTTTGCCCGAATACATGCGGCTTACGGGAATTCTCGTAAGCAGCATGAAAAACGGCAGGGACAATCTGGATGCGGTGCTTGCGGCAGAGACGAGGGACGCGTTTGAAAAAAGACTGCTCATAGCAAAACGGCAGGGCGAAAAAATATCGTCCAGGCTACTCGCTCCGATGCTGATGCAATTTGTTCTGATAGTAACGCTGCTGATTATTCCGGCTTTTTTGAGCTGGTAAAGGAGGATTTATGAAAAAGAAACAAAAAGCTCCAAGGAGCTTGCCGGGAGATGACTCCGGTATCGGAGTTGTGGAGATAATACTGATTCTGGTTGTGCTGGTTATGCTGGTTATCATATTCAAAGATCAGCTTACGGCGCTGGTGAACAGTATCTTCGGAAGCATTAATTCAAAATCGGAAAGCATATACAACTGATGAAAAAGGAAAGCGGACAAATCACAGTTTTTTTCAGCCTTGTATTGCTGCTGCTTATCAGCCTCGTATTTACGCTGCTGGAATCAGCCAGGAGCGAGGGTATAGCCCTGCGCGTAAAGACAGCGGCAAATTCATGCATTGAATCGGTTTTTGCTCAATACGACAGAGTTTTGTGGAATGAATACGGGCTGCTGTTTTTTGCCGACAGATACGGGGACGCGGCGGAGGTCTCCGAAGAAGCAAAGAAATACGCCGAAAGAAACAGCGGTGAGGACTGGCTTATGTTTAACGCAGAGTCAGTGGAGCTGCAAAAATATGTCCTTGCCACGGATGCGCAGGGAGCCGTTTTTGAACAGGCCGTTGCCGATTATATGCGGGGCAGCGGTCTGGCGGAGGCGGCGCTTAGTATGGGTGAGGAAGCCGCCGGAGCCATCGAGGAAATGAATATCAGTGAAGAAGGCTCCTCCGAATTTGATTTTTCAGATATTCAAAGCCGGATTGACGACCTTCAGGAGAAAATGAACGAAGCAGAGGAGAGCGAAGAGGAAAGCGAAGAAGACGGGGAAGAACAGGAACCGGATGACGAGGGTTATGGCACTGCCGGGAGAGTGAAGGCCATGGAGATTTTTTTGTCACTGAAGGATACCTTTGGGAGTTTCAGAAAAAAGGGGCTGCTGATGCTGGTATGTGAAGACGTAAGCAGTATTTCAGACAGGCCTTATGACAAAAAGGATTTTCCGTCCGGTATTTCATCGGAAGCCAAAAAACGCTCCGCGTCGATGATAGAAGAGCCGTCTTTGATCGACGATATTCTGATGAAAGAATATTTCCTGCGGAAATTCAGCTCTTATACCGATGGCGACAGAGAGTTTATGGAACTGGAGTATATCATATGCGGAAAGGATTCAGCGCTTTCGAATCTGTATTCCGTAGTAAAAAGACTTGTTGCTCTCAGGTTTGCTCTAAATTATTTAACCATACATAATGACAAAGAAAAATGCGACATAGCCAAGCTCATCGGTACAGTGCTCGTGGGGTGGACCGGCATGGAGGCGCTGGTGGAAGCCGTAAAGGAAGTGGTGCTGCTGATCTGGGCGCTGGTTGAGTCGGTAAGTGATGTAAAAGCCTTGCTTAATGGAGAAAAAGTCCCCCTGTTCAAAAAAGGAAACAGCTGGTCGGTTTCGATTGACGAAGCGGCAGCCGGGAATGTTTCCGGAAAAGGAAAAGGGGAGGGCTGGAACTATGAACAGTATCTAAGAATTCTGGTATATCTTACGGGATGCGAAAAATCAGCATACCGGGCGATGGATGTAATTCAGAAAAAAACAAAAGAAAAAGAACCGTCGTTTTTAATGAAAAACTGTGTTTACGGAACAAAAATCAGGTTTTCAGGAACGTCCGAAGCGTTCTTTCCATATCTGCCGGGGACAGTGGATTACCGGTTTTCGGCGGAAACGGCGTACAGCTACGGTAAGGTTGCTTTTTAGGAGGTAGTCAAGGATGTCTCTTCGAAGTTTTTTTCGTGCTTTTGTTGATAATAAAATAATTGATCCTTCCGAGTTCAACCCGAAAAGAACAGGCGGAGAGACGCCCTTGGCCGCCTGCAGGGGCAGCATTACTGTAGAGGCAGCTGTTGCGGTATCGCTGTTTTTGATTGCGTTTGCATCCCTGCTCAGTTTATTCGGGATTTTGCAGACCCAGATAAAAAGGGTTTATGAGATAGACAAAATGCTGCAAAAGGCAGCGGTCTACTTTTCGGTTTTAAATGATACAGACGAATACGAAGAGGGCGCACTGTCAGATATAAATCTGACAATAGCAGACGAAGGAGTAAAGCTTGAGGGAGACGATATCTATGTCCGGATACCGCATTATGACAAAGCTTTGTTTACTGCTCCTTTTGTGGGTGGGTTTTTGACGGAAGATGTGCTTTGCAGACGGATCTGGAGCGGCAGACTTCTGACAGATGTAAGCGAAGATGAAGACGATGAAATATATGTCTTTGTAGCGGAAAACGGAATCGTCTACCACAGGTTTGAATCCTGTACGCATTTGAGACTTTCAGTCTCGGAGATTTCGCGCAGCAGCCTTTCGGAAATGAGAAACAGCTCAGGGGGGAAGTATTACCCCTGTGAAAAGTGCGGCGGAGGAAGCGGCGATACCGTGCTGATAACAAGTGACGGAACGCGTTATCACAGCGACAGAGAGTGCAGCGGGCTGAAAAGAACATATACAAAGGTGAAGCTTTCTGAAACCGGTCTGCCTCCTTGCTCAAGGTGCGGCAAATGAAAGGTTTGACAGCAGGCGCCGTTCCGGTCGTTTTTGTTTTTCGGAGTGGCTGCGGTTATGCTGATTGGACAGGAGCTTGAATGAAAAAGATATTTAACGAAAACGGTTCGCTGACTGTGGAAGCCGTATTTATCACGGCGTTTACGATATTTGTCGTTTTTTCAATAATAATTATGGCGATGTCGCTCAGGAGTCATGCGGCGGATGCTGCGAAAACGCGGCTTGAAATAGAAGAAAGCATTCCCTCGGCGATGACGGGAAATACAGATGAAAAGTCGTTTTCTTCTCAAAAAGAAAAAGAGGGAATCGTGGTCTGGCCCGGCGCAGAAATATCTTACTGTGAAAAAGCTGAAAAGGATTATGTCAGAGCACCGGATGTGCTGTATCTGACGAGATTATTAAAAAAGATTGTGGAGGATTAGCAGGATGGAAAATGTGGAAATCAGCTATCAGAAAGAGTTCGGCAGGAGTTTTATGCTGATTCGCGGCAGCGGAAAAAGCCCGGATTTTACCGTGAGAATGCTGCTGGAAAATGAGATCAGGGGAATAATGCCGATGAGGAAAAGCGTTCTGGACGGGGAGTTGAGCTATGTATACGACATCGGAAAAGGTTATTCTCTGGAAAAGTATTATTCGAAAAGGGAAATGGAATATGACGAGCTGGCAAATATCGTTGTTTCTCTTTCGGAAACGGCAAAGCGGCTTGAGGAATATCTGCTTGACTCCGGCAGGCTCTATGTCAGCCCCGAAACAATATTCATAGACCCGGAGTCGGGAGAAGTAAGCTTTTGTTATTATCCTGAATACCGGGATGAAAACGGAGAAGACCTTAGGAGGCTGGCGGCGTTTTTTCTGAAAAAGATAAACCATAGAGACGAGAGAAGTTTTTCCGGCGGGTACGGTTTTTTTGAAGCGGTCAATGACGGCGAATCGGATTATCGCGAACTGGCAAAGCTTTTTGAGAGCGCAGGTCCGGAAGAGCAGGAACCGCCGTGGGATCCGGACGCGGACGAAAGCATTTTTGACAAAGACGAATATGCAGAAGACGATCCGGAAGATTTTCTTTTTGAAGAAGAAGCGGCCGCGCTGCCGGAGTACAAAGAAAAAAAGGCGGACGGAGCCGGCGTTATGAAGATTGCCGTTTTTGCTGTTCCGGCGCTGGCTTTTGCCGTCGCCGCAGGGTTTATGTTTTCGGACAGAATGAACGGGCTGTCGGTCGGAATCCGGGTGATGTGTCTGGTGTTTCTGGCAGCCGCCCTCGGCTTTGTCGGATTTTTCTTTAAGGGGAGGGTGGAAAACAAATAAAGACAAGGTTTTCGTTTTGTGATATACTACCGGTTGTACAAGATTCTGAACCGGAGTATTGATGAAAGAAGGCCGTATAAGAAAAACAGTCGGCGGAATCGCGGTTCTGGCCGTCCTGATGTTTGTAACATATTACCTCATTATGAGGGATAAAGATCTTGGAAGTGTCTGGCAGGTGGTTGTCAACTCCTCAAAGATATGGCTTGTCGTTTCTTCGGCGGCCATGGCCGTGTATGTATTTTGCGGCGGCTGGGCCATAAAGGTTCTGATGAAGGGCAGAGGCAAAAAAGTCACCATTCTGCAATGCTTCAAGTATTCTTTCATTGAGTTTTATTTCAGCGCATTGACGCCGTCCAGCACGGGAGGTCAGCCGGCGCAGTTTTACTACATGGAAAAAGATGGGCTTCCCGCATCCGATTCCACTGTGGTGCTCGTGGCGATCACCGTTCTTTACAAGGGTGCGTTTCTTGTTATTACGGCAATACTTTTCCTGCTGAACACTTCGTATATAGCGGGACCGGCGGAGAGGGTCTGGGTTCTTGCGGTGCTGGGTCTGTTGCTTAACGTCGGACTGATTACACTGCTTTTGCTCCTGCTTTTCTCCAAAAACCTGATAAATGTCATTGTAAGATTTTTTATCAGGATTCTGGCGCGGCTTCATATCGTAAAGAACGTCGTAGAAAAAACCGAGCATTACGAAAAAAAACTCGCAAACTATCACAAATGTGCCTCGTTCTTTATGAAGCACAAGCTTGTGGTGCTGCGTGCCGCGGGCGTTCTCGCGCTGCAGAGGCTCATGCTTCTGTTCGTTCCTTATCTTGTATACAAATCCTTCGGACTGAGCGGTTATACCATGCTGCAGATTCTTGCAACGCAGGCGCTGCTTAATCTTTGTGTTGATATGATGCCGCTTCCCGGCGCGGTTGGAATCAGCGAAACGGTATTTTTGATGCTGTTTACACCTATTTTTACTGAGGCCGGCATTACCACGGCAGTTCTTCTGTCACGCGGAATCAGCTTTTATCTGCTGCTTATGGTGTCCGGGATAGTCGTTATAGGGATACAAATATTCGGGATTGTAAAAGGCAACAAATCCCAAAAAACGGAGACAGTTAAGAATGAATAAAAGGAAGCTTGTAGGTTTTTACAATTACACCGTACTCCTCACGTACACAGGATTCTGCTTTGGCATTGCCGGTATCATCAAAGCGCTGAAGGGAGACGTACAGACGGCCTTCATCTTTCTGATGGTTTCGGGCTTTTGCGATATGTTTGATGGCGCAGTGGCCGGAATCAGAAAAAAGAGAACAGCAGAAGAAAAATGGTTTGGAGCGTGCATAGACTCGCTGAGCGATGTCGTTTGCTTTGGCCTGCTGCCGGCAGTAATTCTGTACGGCTTTATGGGCGAAGGTGTGGTGGCTTATGTCGCGATGTTTTTCTTTGCTCTTTGCGCACTTATCAGGCTGGCGTATTTTGACGTACAGGAAATAACCGCGCAGAGGAAAAACGGCGAAAAAAGGACGCATTTTACGGGTCTTCCCGTTACCAACGCAGCGATTATCCTACCGGGCATTATGGTGGTGGATATGTTCATCGGCGTCAGCTACAAGTATGTATATCTTGTGTCGATGCTGCTCGTTGGAGCCGCGTATGTCACGCCTTTTAAGATGAAAAAGCTCTATCTGCCGTGGATACTTATTCCGGCTGCGATAGGTATCGGATTCTTTGTTCTTATGATTGTTATGGGCGGGAGATTAAATGCCGCATAAGACTCTGTACAAACTGTATAATACAAAATCGGGAAGGGCGCTGCTGAAGATTTTGACAGCACCTTTCGTTTCTGATGCCGCCGGAAGATTTCTTGACACGAGGAAATCCATCGCGCTGATTCCGCTGTTTATAAAAACGAGCGGGCTGGATATGACAGAGGTAAAGCCCTCAGACTGGCAGAGCTTCAATGACTTTTTTACCCGCAGGCTGATAGATGGCGCCAGAGAAATCTGTACGGAAAACGACGCTTTTATCTCACCGTGTGATGCGGATTTGACAGTTTATCCCATCGAAGACGGGCGCGTGATTCCGGTAAAAGGCGTGCAGTATACAGTCGCAGATTTGGTTCGCAGCAAAACTCTTGCGGCTGAATATGACGGCGGGATTTGTATGGTGTTCAGGCTTTCCACAAAGCATTACCACCGGTACTCTTATCCCGAAACCGGACGAAAGAGCAGGTATATTGATATAAAGGGCGTGCTTCACACGGTTCAGCCCGTGGCTACGGAGAGCACGGATGTTTATGTTCAAAATTCGCGAAGCTACTGCAAGCTCTTTACCGAAAGCTTCGGCAGCCTAATTTTTATGCAGGTCGGCGCGATGCTGGTGGGGCGGATATGTAATAACGATCCGGGCGCCGCACAGGTGGTGCGCGGCGGTGAAGCCGGACGCTTTGAGTACGGCGGCTCTACGGTCATAGTTCTTTCAAAAGCCGGAAGAATCAGAATAAATGACGATATCAAAAAAGCCTCGGCGGAGAATAAAGAATACCCCGTGAGGCTTGGAATGAAAATCGGAACAAAGGGTTAAAGAGATTTTCGGATGTAATCAAAAACCTCCGAGGGGAGAATGCCGAGAACAGCGGCGAACTCGTTGTTTATCAGTCTCTCAGCGTCCTTGAAAAACCGCTCGTCAGCGATATGCATTTTTTTGCCGAGAGCCTTTTGCTGTTCCTGGTGTGCCGACAAAGTATAGACTATTTTTAGTATTTCACGGCTGTCGCCGCTTTGGATTATTTCTTTGTAGCGGGCTTTTCTCTCCGTTTCGTTGTCAATCCAGATATCGTCGTCTGAAGATGTTTCGGAGATGATTTTTTTGATCTCCGTGGGAGTCAGCGCGTAACGCATTCTTTCGGAAATAAGCTTTTGATTGTCGAGGGGGACAAAAATAGTCGCAGAGGCATTAAAAACAGGGCTAAGGACGTAGTACTTAACCATGCTGTCTCTGAAAGGTTTTTCGATAATGTCGGTTATGCTGCAGACACCATCTGTGCCGTAGTGAACCAAATCGCTGATTTTATAAGGCATTTTGTCTCCTGTTCTTTTATATTATAACAGTTTTTCGTTATTAATTCAAAAAAGTTAAGAGAGTTTTTAAGATTATTAAGTGGCCAAAAAAGATATATTAAAATAAAAAAGCCGGACAGGAGAGGGACATGGGGCTCTCGGGACGCAACAGGAAACAGGCTTTTATATAAACGTTTTTTGGGCTATAATAAGCCGCGTGAAATAAAAATATTATAAAAAAAGAGAAGTCGTTATGAGCAGGGCGATGGGCAGTGAAAACAAAAGAATAGAAAGACAGCGGCAGATGCTGGAAGGGTCAATAGGGAAACTGATTTTAAAAATGTCCATACCGACTATGCTTTCTTTTCTCATAACATCCATCTATTCACTTGCAGACACGTATTTTGTCAGTTCCCTCGGTACCAACGCCACTGCAGCGGTCAGCGTCAATACCTCGCTCGATATGATAATAATGATGGGCGGATCCATGCTGGCAGTCGGCGCGGCCAGTTATATTTCCAGGCTGCTCGGAGCGGGAAACAAAGACAGGGCGGACAAGGTTCTGTCCACGGCTTTTTTCTCCGCGCTGGTCTTCGGTGCCCTGATTATGATCTTCGGAAAGATTTTTATCACTCCGCTGGTCAGGCTGCTGGGCGCGACGGACACGTGCGAACAGTATTCGATTGATTACGCGAGCTATATCCTGTATGCTGCGCCTTTTATGGCGACCAGCTTTGTTATGAACCAGACCCTGCGGTCAGAGGGAAACGCCTTTTTGTCCATGCTGGGAATGGGAATCGGCGGTATACTGAATTGCATTCTCGACCCGTTTTTTATTCTGAAAGAAGTGCATATTTTCGGGCTGACTATCGGCGGTCTCGGGATGGAAGTGGCCGGCGCCTCAATAGCTACGGCCATTTCAAAACTTGTAGGATTTGTTATTCTGATTTCACCTTATTTAATCAGGCACACGCATCTGCGTCTGTCCATACGGAAAATTTCATATGCCAAAGATATAGTGAAGGAGGTTGTCACGATAGGGTCGTCTTCGCTGTTCAGAACCGGACTTTCCATTGTCGCGGGAATAATCCTCAATAATATCGCCGGTGATATTTCTGATTCCATGCTCGCCGCCATAGGCGTTTCAACAAAAGTGATGATGTTCCCGTTCGGATTTTTGTTGGGCTTCGGGCAGGGCTATCAGCCGATTGCGGGATATGCCTGGGGAGCGAGGGATTACAGACGCGTCCGACGGGCGTACGCTTTTGCGGCAAAGACGGCGGTCATCGGTGCCGCAGCGATGGGCGTGATTATGTTCATTTTTGCCAATCAGTTGATTAATCTGTTTACAGAGAGCGACGCAGATATGATGAGGCTTGGTGCGCTCTGTATTCGCATACAGTGTGTCGCCCTGCCGGCTCACGGCTGGGTTATGATTGTAAATATGTTTTGCGGCGCTATCGGATACGCCTTCGGTGCGCTTATGCTGGCTCTCGCCAGGCAGGGCACTTGCTTTATTCCGATAGTTTTCCCGATGGCGGCGCTTTTCGGCGAAATCGGTCTGTGCTCGGTTCAGGGCGTGGCTGACGTGATTTCCATTTTTCTTGCGATTGTCATTCTTAAAAAGGTGATGAAAAAAGTAAGCAATGCGGAGGAAGCGCTGCTGGCCGAAAAGGTGACAGAAGCGCTGCAGGGATAGAAAGGAACCGGATTCCAGGCGAGATGAACAAAAAGGATAGAGTTTCGGAAGTTCTGAAAAGGCTTGATAATGAGTACGGCAAAGAGGTGCGCACCTATCTGGAGCATTATAATGCGTGGCAGCTTCTGATAGCTGTTATCCTGAGCGCACAGTGCACCGACGCGAGAGTGAATACGGTTACGCCGACGCTTTTTAAGGCATATCCGACGCCGGCTGCGCTGGGCAGCGCACGGCAGGAAGATGTTGAGGAAATCATTCATCCGCTGGGATTTTTCCGCGCAAAGGCCGCTAATATAATTGCCTGCAGCAGAGAGATAGATGTGCGGTTCGGCGGCGAGGTGCCGTCTTCAATAGAAGAACTGACTTCTCTGCCCGGCGTGGGGCGGAAGACTGCCAATGTTGTCAGAGGCACCGTTTACGGTGAGGACAGTATCGTTGTGGACACGCACGTAAAGAGAATTTCAAACAAGCTGGGCTTTACAAAAGAGACCGACCCCGAAAAAATCGAATATGATTTAATGAAGGTACTTCCAAAAGACCACTGGATTTCTTATAATTACCATATCATAACGCTTGGACGGACAATCTGCACGGCCAGAAAACCTGATTGCCTGAATTGTTTCTTATGCGACGTGTGTCCGTCGGGAGGAAAAGATGTTTAATTTCAATAATAAAAAGACTCAGAAGATCATAATCGGCATCATAGTGGGAATAGTCGTTCTTTCGATGGTGCTGCCGCTGGCGATAAATCTTTTTATGCAGTAATATCTGCTGCAATACTCACATTCAGATTACGGATAAGGATGCGGGCGCATACTGCGCCTGAAAAACCCGGTGCGAATTCTTTGAAAGAGTGTTGTAAGTTATGTACCCTATTTACACTCTCTGAGATTTGGATTTTTGAAGATTAGGGAGTGCTGAGGGGCATGTACCTCTATAGCACTCTCCAAAATCCCGGGTTTTTGAAAAATTGAGAGTGCTGTGGGGCAACATGCTCTACAGCACTCTTTTCAAAATGACTTTAACGAATAGTTGAGAGTGCCAGAGCGATACATTGCTTATAGCACTCTCAAAAACAGATACATTCCCAGTTGATAAAGAGTGCTGAGCGGCAACATACCCTATAGCACTCCCGTACAGTCAAAAGCTGACAAAAAGAGAGAGTGCTGAGAAGCAACATGCCTTTCAGCACTCTCTAACTATTCGTTTTTTGTGAAAAGAGCTTAGTTTAACGAATAGTTGATTTAACACAGTTGAATTAAAGAGTTCATCTTTACCGAAAACCTCCGGTTTAACGAATAGTTGACTTAACCCGGTTGACTTAACCCAATAGAATTATTTAAAATACGCCACCGTGACGCCATAACCTCCTTCGGAGAATTCGCCGCCGCGGTATTTTTCTATGTGTTTGTTTTTGCGAAGCATGGTCTGGACGGCGGATTTGAGGGCGCCGGTGCCGCGGCCGTGGATGATGCGGACGCTGGAGAGCTTTGCCAGATATGCGTCGTCCAGGTACTTGTCCAGCTCGGCCATCGCCTCGTCAACGCGCATGCCCACGAGGTTGATTTCGGTTGAAATGGTGAGGGACTTCGCCTTGCCGATGGCAGAAGAGGAGATAGTGCCGCCCTTCCCGCCGGAAGGTTCCTCGTCCAATAGCTCGATATCCGTCAGATTGACCTGCGAACGCATTATACCCATTTGGACAAACAGATTTCCCTTTGAATCGGGCAGCGAGCTGACCGTGCCGTCCAGAGTCATTGAAAGTACGCGGACGCCGTCGCCGATATGCAGGTCGGAGGATTTGACGCCTCCGGATTTTTTGGCTTTTATAGCGAGGCCGTCGTTTAAATCTCCGATTTTTTCGCGGAGCTTGCTGCGCTCCGCTTCGGCCTCTTTGCTGACGGAGACGCCGGATTTGTTCATGGCGCGGATGGCTTTGTCGGCGGTATCTTTTGCGTCCATCAGAATCAGGCGGGCTTCTTCTTTTGCTTCACGCAGGATTCTGTCACGCTGCTGCTCCAGGCGCTCACGTTTTTCGGAGAGTTCCTTTTTGAGTTTTTCTATTTCAAGGCGCAGCTCGCGCGCCTGCGCTTCCTGTTCTTCCATGTTTTTGCGCCGCGATTCGAGGTCGGAGATAACGTCTTCAAACGCCTCGTCCTGTGCACCGATTTCTTCTTTTGCGGCTTCGATGATATCATCGGAAAGCCCGAGTTTTTTTGAAATAGCAAAGGCGTTGCTTTTTCCGGGTACACCTATAAGCAGCCTGTAAGTGGGGCGGAGCGTTGCAACGTCAAACTCGCACGAAGCGTTTTCGACGCCGGGCGTGGAGAGGGCAAATAATTTCAGCTCGCTGTAATGAGTGGTCGCAACGGTTCTGATGCCCTGATTATGCAGCCTCGACAAGATGGAAATGGCCAGCGCCGCGCCCTCCGTGGGATCCGTGCCGGCGCCGAGTTCGTCAAAGAGAACCAGCGAATTCTCATTCGCGTTTTTCATGATTTTCACGATATTTGTCATGTGCGCAGAAAACGTACTGAGGCTCTGCTCGATACTTTGCTCGTCGCCGATGTCCGCAAAAACATCTTCAAATACGGCCAGCCGTGAGCCTTCCGCGGCGGGTATCTGCAGACCGGCGCAGCCCATCAGCGTGAGCAGACCGACGGTCTTTAATGTAACGGTTTTGCCGCCGGTATTGGGTCCGGTGATTACCAGAAGATCGAATTCATCGCCGAGACGGATGTCGGTGGGAACCACGGTATCCGCGGGGAGCAGAGGGTGGCGGCCTTTTTTGATGTTGATGATCCGCTCGTTGTTGAATACGGGTCCGGTGCCCTTGTATGAGACTGAAAAAGCGGCTCTTGCGAAAATAAAATCGAGCCCGGTGAGAATGTGAAAATCGGTTTCAAGCTCAGTTATGAACGATGAAGCTTCCACGGACAGACTCGCCAGCACGGCCTCGATTTCTTTTTGCTCTTTTATGGCGAGTTCTTTTAATTCGTTATTCAGTTTTACCACTGACATCGGCTCAACGAAATATGTGGAGCCGGAGCCGGACTGATCATGTACGAGCCCGGGAACCTGCGCTTTGTGCTCGGCCTTGACGGGCAGGCAGTATCTGCCGTCGCGCATGGTGATAACGCCGTCCTGCAGATAGGTTCTGGCGCTGACCAGCAGCGAATTGAGTTGAGAGTGTATCCGCTCTCCCGCGAGGCGCATTTGTCTGCGCACGGATTTGAGGCCGGGACTGGCGTCGTCGGCTATTTCGTCATCTGAAATGATACAGCGTTTGATTTCGGAATTGAGATTGGTGAGGGGCTCGATGCCGGAAAACAGCGATGACAGCGAGTCCGGAGTTTCTTCGTCGCCGCGCCTGCCGTAGGCTTTGGCGCGGGTGGCGGCGTCGAGGGTGGAGCTGATGGCGAGCAGCTCCGTGGCGCTGAGTGCGCCGCCTATCTCGAGGCGTTTTAACGAAGCCAGATAATTCTTTGTGCCGCCGAAAGAAATGCCGCCGTTTGACACGATTCTCATGCGGGCATCGTCTGTTTGCGTCTGGAGAGATTGGATTTCGGCCAGCGAGCCGGACGGAAGCAGCCCCGCGCAAAGGGCTCTGCCCTCATCCGTGGTGGAAAAAGAGCAGAGCTTTTCGATTATCTTGTCATATTCAAGAGTGCGCAGGGCCTTTTGATTCATTTTATAATAAGGTCTTTATTATTTCTTCTCTGCCGAGCGGCGAGAGATCCGCGGGCGCGACGTCGAATACGGTCACGCAGCCGGTCTGACCGCGCTCGGCCATTTTGTTTATGGCTCTGGCGTAAGCCACCAGCACACTGCCGGTGAATTCGGGATTGGAATCCAGCTTCAGATTGTATTCGATAACGTGGTTGTGTTCTTTGTTAAACCCGGTTTTGCCGGTGTGAATCACAAATCCTCCGTGGGGCAGTTCGCTGTGGTCGCGCTTCATTTCTTCCGCAGTGATAAAGTGAACCGTGGTGTCGTAGTCGGCGAAATAATTGGGCATGGTTTTAATCTGCTCCTCGATAGAGGCGAGATCGGCGCCTTCTTTCGCGACTACAAAGCATTCGCGAAGATGTTTCTGACGGGTTGTGAGATTCGGCATGGAACCGCTGCGAACAGCATCGAGAGCCGCATCAATCGGTATGGTGTACTGACGGGCATCGACTACGCCGTCGATTCTGCGGATGGCGTCCGAATGCCCCTGCGAAACTCCGCGTCCCCAGAAGGTGTAGTAGCCGCCTTCGGGAAGAATGGACGAGGCATAAAGTCTGTTCACGGAGAAAAGACCGGGGTCCCAGCCGGACGAAATGAGAGCCAGCGTGCCGCCTGATTTCGCAGCTGCGTCAACCGTCGCGAAATGCTGAGGGATATTCGCATGCGTATCAAAGCTGTCGATAACATTGAAATCCTTTGCGAGAGTGGGAGTCATACCGGGAAGGTCGGTCGCGCTGCCGCCGCAGATTATGAGCACATCGATTTTGCCTTTGAAAGACGAAATATCGCTCGCACTGTACACGGGGGCGCCGCTGATGGATTTAATTTCCGTGGGGTCGCGCCTCGTGAAAATTCCGACCAATTCCATGTCCGGCGACTGCAGGGACGCGCTTTCCACGCCCTTGCCAAGATTGCCGTAACCGTAGATTGCCAATTTTGTCATAACAAACCTCCTTTTAAATATGGCGCTGTGCGCCAAGAATATCAGAGTTCCAGCAGTTTTTTTACATCGTATAGACCGGCGGGCTTGTCCATCAGCCACTTTGCCGCAGTGACCGCGCCCTCCGCAAAAAGAGCTCTGCTGTGAGCTTCGTGCTTCAGAGAAATGGTCTGATTTTGCGTGGTGATAAACACCTCGTGTATGCCGACGATATTGCCGCGGCGCACAGCCTGCACGCCGATTTCACCAGTTTCGCGTTTTCCCTGACCGCTGCGGCCGGTGGTGATTTTGGCGCCATCTCTGACAGATGCAAGCTCTTTCGCGAGAGTGAGAGCCGTTCCGCTGGGGGCGTCGACCTTGCGGTTGTGGTGTGTTTCTACTATTTCTATGTCAGCCTCGGGAAAAAGGGCTGCTGTCTTTTTCGCGAGTTCTACCAGCAACGCCACACCGAGTGAATAGTTTGCCGCGAAGAAAACAGGGATTTCTTTTGCCGCTTCTTTGATGGCGGCGAGTTCTTCTTCGGTTTGACCGGTGGTGGCGATGACCAGCGGAAGTGAGTTTTTGCGGGCAAAAGCCAGGAGCTCCGCGGTACTGCTGTGGTGGGAAAAATCTATTACGCAGTCAACGTCCGGATTTGCCGCGTCAAAAGACGGTGCGCAGATGTCGGCATATTCGGCGCTGCCGTTAGGATCCACGCCGCCGGTGAGCTCGGCGCCCTTGTATCCTGCCAGCGCGAGCTTCGCGACTTCGCGGCCCATAAAGCCGCCGAGACCGGAAACCAATATTTTCATAATAAGAATTGATCCTTTCTGTTTACACGCGTTATCAAAAAAAGCGGGAATGACCCCGCTCGCTTGTTTTTAAATCAGGTTTTGCTTTCTCATCAGCTCCAGCAGATGCGCTTCGTGCGCGAGTTCCATGGGAACGAGCGGCAGACGCAGCCTGTTTTCGCAAAAACCCATCGCGGCCATGGCGGCTTTTACGGGGATGGGGTTTACTTCGCAGAAGAGAGCCTTGACTAACGGGAGCAGGTCTTTCTGCATCTTTGCCGCACCTGTGATGTCGCCGTCGAAAAAGCGTCTGCACATTTCGACCGTCGCGGCCGGCATGGGGTTTGAAAGAACGGAGACAACGCCCAGACCGCCCATTGAAAGAATCGGGACTATCTGATCATCGTTTCCGGAATATATGTCCAGCTTGTCGCCGGCAGCGGCAAAGGTTTCGACGATTTTGGAAATATTGCCGTTCGCTTCTTTGACGGCAACGATGTTTTCATGCTCGCCGAGCTTTGCGTAGGTTTCGGGCTCGATTCCGACGCCGGTGCGAGAGGGCACGTTGTAGAGAATGACAGGTTTTGTCGCGGCATCTGCCACAGTGTAATAAGACTGAACCAGGCCGTTTTGCGTGGCCTTGTTGTAATAAGGGGTGACACAGAGCACCGCGTCCGCACCGACCTGGCAGGCGTGGCGTGTCATGGAAACAGAATACGCGATATCGTTTGAACCTGTTCCGGCTATTACGGGAACGCGTCCGTTGATGTAATTGACAGCATATTCCAAAAGGTGCCTGTGCTCGGCGTCTCCCAGCGTGGATTTTTCTCCCGTTGTGCCGCAAATGACAAGAGCGCTTATGCCTTCGTCAATTTGCCAGTCGACCAGTTTTTTGAAAGCGGCAAAATCTATTCCGGAATCATTGAAGGGGGTTATCAGCGCTGTCGCAACGCCTTTAAAAACGGGTGTTTTTTTCATGTTCGAATTTCCTCCGCTGCTGTTATTTGTTAAATAATAAACCAACATATAGTATCGCAGATTTTTGCGATTTTTTCAATGATTTAAGTTCCTGGTTTTTTAATATTTTTTCTTGCAAATTAACGCGCGCTATGGTAATATATCATTCGCCTTGCCGCAGATGGCGGGCTGATACGGCTCCATGGTCAAGAGGTTAAGACATCGCCCTTTCACGGCGGTAACCCGGGTTCAATTCCCGGTGGAGTCATTTGGACCCTTAGCTCAGTTGGTTAGAGCAACCGGCTCATAACCGGTCGGTCCTGGGTTCGAGTCCCCGAGGGTCCATATCGCGCGAGGGTCCCAAAAGGGATCCTCGATTGTTTTTGGCCCGATGGCTCAGTTGGTTAGAGCGCCGCCCTGTCACGGCGGAAGTCGTGGGTTCGAGTCCCATTCGGGTCGCTCCTATTTAAGGGATGCCGGTGTGGCGGAACTGGCA
>JAFTAU010000017.1 GCA_017455435.1 Lachnospiraceae bacterium
CTGCGGGAAAGAGGGCTGTGGTGGTCGGCAGAAGTATGGTTGTCGGAAAGCCTGCTGCCATGCTGCTCCTTTCGCGAAATGCCACAGTCACCATCTGTCATTCAAAGACGCAGAATCTTCCCGGGATCTGCCGCGAGGCGGACATCATTGTGGCCGCGGCCGGCGTCAGAGGCCTCCTCGGAAGAGACTGTTTTGCCACCGGTCAGACGGTAATCGACGCAGGAATCAATATTGACGAAAACGGAAAGCTCTGCGGCGATGTGTGCTTTGAAGAAGCGGAGCCAATCGTGAAAGCGATTACGCCCGTGCCCGGAGGAGTGGGCGGCGTAACCACCGTCATACTTGCCGGAGCCGTTCTGGACGCGGCAGAAAAAACGCTAAAGGAATAACAGAGATGATAATACTGAAAAAACTGAAAAGCTGGCTGCCGTACATTATCATTATCGCTGTCGTACTGCTTGTCAGAATATTTTTGCTCATAAACGCCAATATCCCTACGGGCTCAATGAACAATACTATTCCTACAGAGTCCCGCATTATAGGAACCAAATTTGCGTACTGGTTTTCGGAGCCGGAGCGCGGAGACATCATCGTATTTGACGCCCCTGACAAGCCCGGTACGCTCTACGTAAAACGCGTCATCGGAATCCCCGGCGACAAGGTCGAGATAAAATACGAAAGCGTTTCCGATGGAAACAGTGAATTTATGTCAAACGTCACCTATGTAAACGGAGAACGCATAGAAGAGCCGTATCTGCTCAGTCAGCAGTGGCGCGGCGGCGAGGGTGTCTACGAGGTTCCGGAGGACAGCGTTTTCGTAATGGGAGACAACCGCGACAATTCCCTCGACGCGAGATTCTGGTCAAATAAATATGTCTCATATGATAAGATACTGGGAAAGGCATATCTGATTTACTGGCCGCTGTCTGAATTTGGATGGCTGTACTGACGGGAGGTTTATCATGGAAACCAGAGAAGAATTTATTGCTTTTATCAGAGAAGCCGCTGCGGAGGGTGAAAAGCTCGCCTCCATGGAAAGCGAGACCCACGCAAAGGGCATTGAGTACAAAAAACTCGCAAAGTCTCTCGAATCCGAGACAAAGGCGATGGAAGACAGCATCGAAATGACTGTCAGAAAACGCAAAAACGAGCTGGAGGGCAGCTTTGACGAAGAACTGAGCAAGGCTGACAGCCTTCTGCGCAAAGCCAAAAACAGCCGCGCCAAGGCAAAGGAAAAAGGCCAAAACGAGAGAATATTCGAGGAAACATCGGAGCTTCGCGACGAAATCCGCCGCCGCAAGATAGAAATAAAAACCGTTTTAAAAAAGGAAAACGTTCCCGGCTTTTGCAATACGAGGCTGTTTTTCGCCCTGACGTCCCCGTCCGGAATAAAAGACATACTCATTATCCTGCTGTGCTTTGCCATCTGCTTTGCCGTGGTGCCGCTTTGCGTGTATTGGCTGAGCAAAGGTGAAACTCCCCTGCAGCTCGTGCTCATCTATGTCTGTGCGATAGTGCTGTTCGGTGGAATCTACTTCCTTGCCTTTATCAGACCTGCGATGAAACACGGCCCGGTGCTGAAACAGATAAGACAGATAAGAGCCGCCATCGCCTCAAAGGAAAAACAGGTCAGCGCCATTTCAAAGGGCATCAGAGAGGACAAGGACGAAGCCATGTACGGCCTCGGCTCATTTGACGAAAACATTTCGGCCATCAATTAATAAAAAGGCAAAATAGCGGAGCGAAAAAAAGCCGCGCTGGAAGATTTTGAAAAAGAAACGGCTCCCCGCCTCACAGAAGAGATACGCGCCAATCACAGGGAGAGGCTCACCACCCTCGACACAGATATGAAAGCCGCGCGTTCCGAGTACGAAAGCATGGAAGCAGTGCTTCAGGAACAGAGGCTGAGCGTTGCCCAGAAATACGAGACTGTCCTCGGCAAGGACTACAAAAAAGAAGAGCTGGATATGCTGATTGCCTACCTCGAGAGAGGAAAGGCCGCGAATATCAGCGAAGCGCAGAGCCTCTACAAAATGGGTGCCAGACTCACCGACGAGGAAGAGGTCTGACAGCTTCCGCCAAGCGGCAAAAAATATTTGGCGAAATCAGCCGCCGTATGATATAATACCTATTTGCTGACGCAAAAAAGAAGACTAAGGAGAATCTATACTAATGAGCGTTCAATACGAAGAATTAGAGCACAATCTTGTGAAACTTACAATCGAAATTCCGCTTGAGACGATCAAGGCCGCTGAGGACACCGTTTACAAAAAGATGCGCGGCCGCATGACCATTCCCGGTTTTCGCAAGGGCAAAGCCCCCCGCAATATGATAGAGCATGTCTACGGCAAGGGCATTTTCCTCGAAGACGCCGTAAACGACACCGTTCCCTATGCGTATGAGGACGCGGTCGCAGAGGTCGAAAAAGAGCACGGAATAAAGGTTGCTTCGTATCCCGAAATAGACTACACGCAGATAGAGATAGAAAAACCCGTCATTTTTACCGCTACCGTAGCCAAAAGGCCGGAGGTAAAGCTGGGCAAATATAAAGGCATAAAAATAGACGCCGTTTCCACCGAGGTCACTGACGAAGACATTCAAAAGGAACTCGAAAGCCAGCAGAATAAAAACGCTTCCATAGTTCCGGTAGAGGGACGCCCCGTTGCTGACGGCGACATTGTCAATCTCGACTTCCTCGGAAAGGTTGACGGAGTCGCATTTGAAGGCGGCGAAGGAAAGGACTACCCGCTGACCATCGGTTCCGGTTCTTTCATCCCCGGCTTTGAGGAACAGCTTATCGGCATGAATGTGGGCGACACAAAGGACGTTGAGGTCACATTCCCTGAGGACTACCACGCAAAAGAGCTTGCCGGAAAGCCCGCGGTGTTTACCTGCACTATAAACGCCATCAAGGTCAAAGAGCTTCCTCCCATTGACGATGAGCTCGCGGCAGAGGTTTCGGACTTTGAAACCCTCGAGGAATATAAAGCCGACATCAGGAAAAAGCTCACCGAAGAAAAAGAAGAGACGGCAAAACGCGAAAGAGAAAATGCCGTTGTAGACAAGATAATCGAGTCCGCCGAAATGGACATCCCGGAGCTTATGATAAAGAGCGAAGCCAAAACCGCCGTTAATAATTTCGCGCAGCAGCTTCGCAGCCAGGGAATGAGCATTGAACAGTACATGCAGTACACCGGCCAGACCGAGGATGACCTCATCGAGGCTCAAAAGCCTCAGACTCTTAAGAGCATTCAGAGTCGTCTGGTTCTCGAAGCCGTAGTAAAGGCGGAGAACATCGAGGCCTCCGAAGAAGACGTTGAGGCGGAGATTGCCAGGATGGCCGAACAATACAAAATGGAAGCCGAAAAGATTCGCTCGATTATGGGTGATGAACAGATAGCGCAGATGAAAGAGGATCTCGCGGTTCAGAAAGCGCTGGACTTCGTCCGCGACCAGTCCAAATAATTCATCCTGTTTTTGACAGAGGCTTCTCACCAAGCTGCGTAAAATATGCGCGGCTTGGTGTTTGCGACTTTAGACTTTAAAACGAAAGGACACATTATGAATCTGATTCCCTACGTAGTAGAACAGACCAGCCGCGGTGAGCGCAGCTATGACATTTATTCCAGACTCTTAAAAGAGAGAATTATTTTCATCAGCGAAGAGATTTCAGACGACATGGCCAGCACGGTCGTGGCGCAGCTTCTCTTCCTTGAATCCGAAGACCCCGGAAAGGACATCCAGATGTACATCAACAGTCCCGGAGGTTCCGTTACCGCCGGACTCGCGATTTATGACACGATGAAATTCGTAAAGTGCGACGTTTCTACCATATGCATCGGAATGGCGGCCAGTATGGGCGCGTTCCTGCTTGCCGGAGGAACAAAAGGCAAGAGATACGCCCTCCCCAATTCCGAGATAATGATTCACCAGCCTTCGGGCGGCGCCAGAGGACAGGCCACAGAGATTAATATCGCCGCTGAGCACATCCTGCGCACCCGCAAAAGACTGAATGAGATTCTTGCCGAAAACACCGGAAAGGACGTGGAGACCATCGCCGCCGACACCGAACGCGACAATTTTATGACAGCCGCGGAGGCAAAGCAGTACGGTCTGGTTGATGAAGTGATCGCAAACAGATAATCTACAGGAGAAACTATGGCAGTAAGAGGCGAAAACAAAACAAGATACTGCGATTTCTGCGGCAGGAGCGAAAAAGAAGTAAACCGGCTCATCGCCGGCTCCAAGAAAAACATCTTTATCTGTGATTCCTGCGTGGAGATTTGTGGAGAAATGCTGTTCGGAGGGCCTTTTCCCTTTGAAGACGAAATGAGCGCTGCCCGCCCTTTTGACGGTGTGGTGAACCTCAAAAAGCCAAAAGAAATAAAAGAGTTTCTCGACGAATATGTAATCGGACAGGACGAGGCCAAAAAAGTACTTTCCGTGGCGGTTTACAATCACTACAAGAGAATAAACGCCGGCGTGGCCGCAGGGGATGTCGAGATTCAAAAGAGCAACGTTCTGATGCTCGGACCCACCGGCTCAGGAAAGACCTATCTGGCGCAGACTATAGCCAGAATGCTGGATGTACCTTTCGCCATTGCGGACGCCACCACCCTCACCGAGGCGGGCTATGTGGGCGAGGACGTTGAAAACATCCTGCTGAAGCTCATCCAGGCAGCGGATTATGACATCGCACGTGCCGAGATAGGCATTGTCTACCTGGACGAGATTGACAAAATCACCAAAAAATCCGAAAATGTCTCCATCACAAGAGATGTGTCGGGCGAAGGCGTTCAGCAGGCGCTTCTCAAGATCATAGAGGGTACGGACGCCAGCGTGCCTCCGCAGGGCGGCAGAAAGCATCCCACGCAGGATATGTATCATATCAATACCACAAACATCCTGTTTATCTGCGGCGGCGCTTTTGACGGACTCGAAAAAATAATCGAAAACAGGCTCGGCGGCAATTCCATCGGCTTTAATGCCGAGGTCACCGACAGAGCCAATGCCAATCTGGGCGAGATCCTGTCGCGGGTTGAGCCGCAGGACATAATAAAATACGGGCTTATTCCGGAGTTTGTGGGCAGAGTGCCGGTCACCGTAACGCTCGATCTGCTCGATGAAGACGCGCTGTGCCGCATTCTTACAGAGCCCAAAAACGCCATCATAAAGCAGTATCAAAAGCTTCTTGAGATGGACGAAGTTCGTCTGGAATTTACTCCGGAGGCAGTAAAGGCGATTGCCCAGGAGGCTTTTGAGCGAAAGGTGGGGGCCAGAGGCCTTAAATCCATAGTAGAAAAGACGATGCTGGATCTCATGTACGAGATTCCTTCCAATGATAAAATCGGAACGTGCATTGTAACGGCCGATATGGTAAAGGGAACCGGAACCGCCCGCATTGAAGAAAGAAAAAACTGGGTTCCGGATATAGATTTTAATATTACTGCATAATATGTTGATACCTGTTTTAGCATTAAGAGACCTGGTCATTCTTCCGAGGATGCGAGTCACCTTCGATCTCGACCGGGATTTATCTAAGAATGCGGCGAAATATGTTCTGAAACATAAAAGCCGCATTTTTGCCGTGTGCCAGAAAGACGGCGCCGAGGATTATCCGGAGACGCTTTCGGCGCTGGAGGAATACGGCTGCGTATGCCGCCTCACGCAGATGGTCACGCTGCCGGACGGCACTGTCAGAGTTGTGGTTGAAGGCGACGAGGCCGCCACGATAAACGGCGTTTATCGCGAAAACGATATAATAATGGCGGACATAGAGAGCTTCCGCTCATACTACGCCATGAACGATGCCGCTCTGCACGAGGCTCTGCTCCGCAGCCTAAAAGAAGAGCTCATCGAATATATTAAGCTTAATAATCAGTTTTCCGCGCCGGGCAAGGCGCTGCTGTCAGTCAGGACGCTTCACGAGTTTCTCGAGGCGGCGCTTGCACAGCTTCCGCTTTCCACGCGTGACTGTCTGGAATTCATCAGCATTAGCCGCTATGAGGACGCCGCCAAAAAGCTCCTCAGATATTTTGAGAGAGAGCACGAGGTGCTTTTGATCAAAAACGAAATTCAAAGCGAGGTAAAAGAGCGCCTCGACCGCAACCAGAAAGAATATGTGCTCAGGGAGCAGATGCGCGTGATACGCGGAGAGCTGGGAGAGGACGAGCAGTCCGAGGCGGAGGAGTTTCTGGAAAAGACAGAGCAGCTTGACGCTCCCGACGAGGTCAAAGAAAAACTCAAAAAAGAGATATCGCGGTTTGCCATGATTCCTTCTTCCTCGCAGGAGGGAACAATCAGCCGCACATATATAGAAACGCTGTTGGAGCTGCCGTGGCAAAAACGCTCCGAGGACAGCGGCGACATCCGGATGGCACGCGAGATTCTGGACCGTGACCATTACGGCATGGAAAAAATAAAAGAAAGAATACTCGAGTTCCTCGCTGTCAGAACTTTTACCGGAGAGGCAGGCGGCTCGATACTCTGCCTTGTGGGTCCGCCCGGAACGGGCAAAACATCCATAGCAAAATCTGTCGCAGAGGCATTAAACAAAAAGTACGTCCGAATTTCACTGGGCGGAGTGCGTGACGAAGCCGAGATACGCGGTCACAGACGCACCTATATCGGCGCTCTTCCAGGCAGAATAGCGGCTGGGCTGAAGAGAGCCGGAGTCTGCAATCCGCTTATGCTGCTGGACGAAATAGACAAGACCGGTTCGGATTACAAGGGAGACGTCGCCTCGGCGCTGCTCGAGGTTCTCGACAGCGAGCAAAACGTCAGGTTTTCGGACCATTATGTCGAGGTGCCCATCGACCTTTCGCATGTGCTCTTTATAGCCACTGCCAACAGCTCCGAGACTATCCCGAGGCCGCTCCTCGACAGAATGGAAATCATCGAGGTTTCCGGCTACACAGAGAACGAAAAGTTCCACATCGCAAAGGATTATCTGCTGCCAAAGCAGCTCGTCAAAAACGGTTTGACAGCAGAGCAGGCGGTGTTTACCGACGACGCAATCAGAAAACTCATTCACAGCTATACCCGTGAGGCCGGCGTCAGAAATCTTGAGAGAAAAATAGGGCAGGTCTGCCGCAAGGCCGCCATGGAAATACTCTCGGACGGAATAAAGTCTGTTTATATTACTGAAGAAAAGGCCACGGAGTATCTGGGTAAGGAAATCGCCAGATTCAATCCCGCCAATGAAAAGAATCAGACAGGCATCGTGCGCGGGCTCGCGTGGACGGCGGTCGGCGGCGACACCCTCGAGGTTGAGGTTAATATTATGCCGGGCGAAGGAAAGCTACAGCTCACCGGGCAGCTCGGCGACATTATGAAAGAATCCGCGGGCGCCGGTCTGACCTTTGTCAGATCCGTCGCATCCAGGTACGGCGTCGATGAAGAGTTTTTCAAGAAAAACGACATTCACCTGCACGTTCCCGAGGGAGCTGTTCCAAAGGACGGTCCCTCCGCCGGCATTACCATGGCGGTGGCGATTCTTTCTGCGGTGTCCGGACGCAGGGTTTTGGCAGATCTTGCCATGACCGGCGAAATCACGCTGCGCGGGCGCGTTCTGCCGATAGGCGGATTAAAAGAAAAGCTCCTTGCCGCAAAGCTGGCGGGCATCCACCGGGTCATTGTCCCCGCGAAAAATGCCAGAGACATTGACGAGCTGTCGGCCGAAATCACAGACGGCCTCGATATCCATCTCGTGGAAACCATGGAAGAAGTCATAGAGCTTTCTTTTGAAAAAGAGGCGTGAGCGCCGGAGCTTTGGCGGAGTTTTCACGCTATCCCAATAACAGGCTAAAGATATGGTTATTAAATCCGCAGAACTTGAAACGGTAATCGGAATCACGAGCGCCATCCCGCAAAATGACAAGCCGGAGTTTGCTTTCGCGGGAAAGAGCAACGTGGGCAAAAGCTCTCTGATAAACGCGCTTCTTAATCGCAAGGCTTTGGCACGTACTTCTTCAAAGCCCGGCAAAACACGCACCATCAATTTTTACAATATTAATAATGAACTTTATCTGGTGGATCTGCCCGGATACGGCTTTGCCCAGGTCTCAAAGACTGAGCAGGCCGCGTGGGGCAGAATGATAGATAAATATCTGGAGCGCTCAGGTCAGCTCCGGCAGGTTTTCCTGCTTATCGACATCAGGCACGCCCCCGGCGAAAATGACGTCGAAATGTATAATTGGATCGTTGAAAAGGGCTTTCAACCCGTCATAATCGCTACAAAATCAGATAAGATAAAGCGCAGCCAGCTCGCAAAGCAGCTGCGGCTGATTCGCGATACTCTCGGCGCCCCCGCGGGTACGCCCGTCATCCCTTTTTCCGCTGAAAACAAGTCCGGAAGAGAAGAAATACTCAGATTTTTTGAACTATAAAACGATTAAGAATGAAAACCGCCCGGAAGACATTTCCGGGCGGTTTTATATATTTGTTCATGATAACACACGGCATACTAACTTGTCAATGTTAATTATTTGAATTAATTCAAAAAGGCTTTCGTGCTATTTGTCAAAATGTTTTACGATATAATGACTCTGTATCATTATACGCAATTTGTATATGCATTAAGGAGGAATAATATGCGTATTTTAAAGAAATTTTTCGCGGCAGCGCTCGCCGTGGTAATGATGGTTTCGACCTTCAGTATGTCTGCGGTCGAGGCGCTGGCGGATGGTGAAATCACATTCCGCTGTTACTATGGATACGGAAAA
>JAFTAU010000018.1 GCA_017455435.1 Lachnospiraceae bacterium
CGACAATCGGGGACTCCATGTCAACCATGGTGCTGCTGACATTCGGTTTCAGATGCCATGCTCCGTAGCCGCCGGCATTTCCCTGATTTGGCTTTTTGACCCATACGCCGAAGGGGTAAGCCACGTTGCCGTTATCGCCCTCATCAAATGAGAACTGAATACCCGTGTCCGAACCGGCAATGTAACGGAATTTGAAGATTGCCGAGTTCGAAGGAGAGGTGGCGGTATAGGTAAAGGTGTTGCTGCCGTGGATGTTGTATTCGGTAGAAGGCAGGGCGGAGCCGTTCTTTCTCAGATCCGAATAGCCTATTTCATCATAAACATCATAGGTGGTCTCGGTGGAAATATGTGATTCCGCATCAAGAGTACTAAACTTAACGCTATGATAACTATAGGTAGAAAGATCGCTTTCATCCAGCTCGATAACGCCGTAGCCTCTTACAGATTCACTTCCGTAGTTAAAATAGGTCATTCCGGGAACCGCAGTCAGGTTGATTCCGTCATAGGTACCCGTATAATCGTTCAGATGGTCATGTCCGGTAAAGACGCCAAGAACGCTCTGCATGGATTTAAGCGTATCAAACTCGCCGTTGTTGCAGTTTGCAGGGCAGGGGTTCGGAAACTCACCAAGGTAACCGGTAGCGTTGGAATTCAGCTCCTTTAAATAGGTCTTGCCGCCGTAGTTCCTTGAACCGTTGGCGTTCTCCACCAGGAGATTGTAATTTTCCGGCATGGGAATATGCTGGAAAACAAGGGAACTGATATCCGGATCGTTGTTTGCGGTAAGCCAGGCAAGCTGGTCGGACTGAACGCTTCCGTAACCGCTGCTCGTATTAAGAGGATTCTGATAAGCGTTTGAGTCCACCATGAACAGATTAAAAGCAACGCTATTGCTGCCTGATGCGTAAATCGGTATCTTGCAGGTGCCGGTACCATAAATAGTCGGGTCGGCATCTACGGTGCGGCAGTCGCCTATGGACTGATATACAGCAAGCATAGCTTCTTTGTCCGTGCGCTGTCCGCTGTAATAGCTCTGATCGTCGTGATTACCGAATACAAAAGCATAAGGAACGCCCGCCTCTACTACAGGGCCCAGTATCTGCTCAAGGCTTCTTCGGAAATCCACTTCCGGATCCTTGATATTCTGTTCGGTATTGTCGCCCAGAAATACGACCAGATCCGGATCCTCGCGATCTATTGCCTGTTCCATGATGCGAATGACACGCTGGTGAACAGGGAACTGATCCTGAACGTCTGAAAAAATAACAATCTTGAAGTCGCCGTTGGCGTCAAACTTCAGGTCGTTTCCCGCTGCATTTACCGTGACGGGAAACTCACCGACAGTAGCAAGGATACAAAGTGAAAGTATCATCGCCATAATTTTTCTGAATTTTCGCATATCAAATCTCCTTTCGGAAATACTTCCTGCGCGTGGCAGGTTTAAAAGGTGGTTATATAAAAAGCCTGAAAATCAGAGCTTAATTGCTTTCTTTATCCGTAGAAGCCTTTTGGGGCATTTCTGCCCCAAAAGGCATTTGCAAATTGCTTAAACTGCTTAAATTACTCTTTGATTATCAGTTGTATCTGTTCGCGAGAGCAGTCAATGCTGAATAATCTGAGGTACCACCGTTAAAGAAGCTGTAAACAGCCTTCGCGGTAGGCTTGGCGACATAACGGTTAGATGAAGCGTCGCCTGAGTAGAACAGGCCGTAGCCTGATTCACAGAGAGTCTGACCGACCGACGTCGAAATATCGGCAATCTTGTAAATAAATACTGTGTCGATGAAGGTCAGATCCGTGTTGATCTTGCTAAGCGCCAGAGTCAAAATACCGCCGGCAGTGGTTTCATTACGAGGAGCACCATCGCCGTGATATGAGGACACACCGGTTTCGGTAAGCCATACAGGGGCTCCGCCGTCCTTGTGACTCTTTATTATCGAATAAGCGCTGTTAAGTCTCGACGCAAAGGCATTGATCTTTGTTGCGGGATTATTGTCAGTAAACTCAGGATACAGATGGAGGTTAACAATCGTAAAGTAATTATCAACGTTGACATCTCCTACGGTATGTCCGGCAGGATAGCCGCCGCTCTCGATTGCATCATAGAGTGCGTCGAGGAAGGTATTCTGAACTATCGAAGCATCCGCAACCGAAATGGAAGGAGTAGTCACCTGATTTCTGCTGTCCACTGCCTTAACAGCCTTTGAAATATGCCAGCAGATGTCAGCCATGATACGGGCCTTTTCATCAACGGTATATTTGTGAGAAGCCTGCTGCGCAGCACTTGCATCCCAAGGGATTCCGGGCTTTTCAATTCTCTTGTCGGAGAGGTTAATCTCGTTGTAAGGCTCGAAATACTTGATTTCCGGAACTTCTGCCGCCAATGCGCCGAATGCAGCCGCATTTACAGTAAGCCAATCAAGGTAGTTTTCGGGATCAGTCGTGGGATCCGGCACAGTATTTGCATGATTCGTCGTTCCATTATAGTAATCATAAGGAAGCAGGAAGCAGTCAGATACATAGAGGATCTTGTCGATTCCCTGCGCCTTCAGTGCAGCTACCATAGACTTGAGCTCAGCCATCTTGTCGCTGTATACGCCTACGCCGTTTGAGCTGGTGGCATAATACAGATTTCTGATAGGCATGCTGAGACGGTATGCGTCAGCTCCCAGAGTGGCGGATGCGTCAGCAATATATGCCGCCGTCTTGGTTGAATCTTCTAACAGGTGTTCCTGAGTGCCGAGAACCAGAGCAGACGATCTCGAATAAGTGTCCGAGGTGGTATGCGCAAGATACAGCTTCAGCTCTATGAGGTCAAGAAGGTTCACTGAACCGTCACTGTTAAAGTCCGCGATTCCCGCGGGCAGCTCGCTGAGACCAAGCGTTCCAACCAGAATCTTTCTGAGCAGAATAACGTCGCCGCTGTTTACGATGCCGTCATCGTCAAAGTCGCCGCTTATGCCCTGATGTCCGTTGGGAAGAGGCTCTTTGTATGCGCTGACAACATTGCCGCTGGAACCCCAGAAGGTCATAATAATCTCTCCTGCCAGTACGTTGCAGACAGTGCTTTCGGGATTGGAGGTGTAGTCTCCGTTTGCGTCAACCACATTGGCCGCAACATAGTCTTCGGCAATAAGTACATCGTCAATCTTTAAGTATAGATAATACTTGCCTACCATGGAAGGAGCGCCTGTCTTGATCTTCAGTCTTCCGTACTCGACATTATGCTTGGTGCCCGGTGTGATAGCAGTTGCCAAATCTATCTTAGTACCATAGCCGGGTTTTAACCACATTTCTCCGTTATCATGTCCTTCACTGGGAGCATACATCCATGCGCCGAACATGTATTCCATCGCGGTAGCAGACGTCTTTTCAAAGGACATCTGGAAATTTGCCGATGAACCGACTTTCCAGCGATATTTGAAGATTGCGGAACCGGAAGCAGAAGTGGGCGTGTAACCAAATACAGTAGCTCCGGACATATTGGTTCCGGTGTCACTTACGGGATCTCCGTTCAGAGTCAGATCTTCGTATCCAATCTCATCATAGTCCTCATAGGTTACAGGAATAGGTGTAGCAGATATTATGTTGCCTGAATAACTCGAATTAAAACGCAACTGCTCGGTGAACGTTCCTGTACCGTTCTTATATGAGGAACCGTCAGCGGCCACGCCATCATAATAGTAAGAAGAAACCAGTTCACCATCAACCTTCAGAAATACGTAATACTGGTTCCTGTGGAAACCGTTTACAACCTTAAGGCGTCCGTACTCAATATCGTATGAATTGCCGGCAACGATGGGCGTATCCATCTGTACAATAGTAGAATTGTTTGACGGATCTATATGCCACGCACCGTTTGCGCCTGCGGCAGCGCCCAGACCGGCAAATCCGGGATTCTTAACGGCAAGACAGAACGGATATGCGCTTCCTGCCCACGCATCGAAATAGAATACGTATTTAGCAGTCGCGCCTGCTGTCCAGCGATACTTAAGAACGGCAGAATGTGTTGGTGACGTGACATTGTATTTAAGTTTTCTGTCAGTTCCTAAATCTATGCCTGCTTCCGGAAGAGTGCTACTGCTGTTGTAATCGAGCATGTCGTAATAGGTAACTGTATCATAATCATAGTATCTCTCGACCTCAGGAATATAGGTGATCTTTGATGAGCCACCGTCTCCCCAGACCGTAATAAATACTTTGTTGGATATGGTACAGGCAACTGAACCGGGGTTAGAGGTGTAATTACCGCTTCCGTTTACAACGTTTGCAGCGACATAGTCCTCTGCAACAAGTTCGCCGTCCATCTTAAAGTATACGTGATATTTGTTCTTGTTGGGGCCGGTTTTTACCTTCAAACGAGCAAACTCGATGTCATAGGTATTGCCGGTAGTGATGGCTGTGGGAAGACCTGCTTTGGTACTTTCGCTGTAACCGGGTCTCAGCCATATGTATCCATTGGTATAAGTTGAGTCAGGAGTATAGACCTGAACACCGAACATATACTCAAAGCCGCTTTCTCCAAGCGTATCAAAGGCGAGCTGCATATTTGTGCCTGTAACCGGTTTCCAGCGGAATTTCAGTAAGGCAGATCCGGATGCAGATGTCTTATCGTAAGTATATACGCTGTTTGAAGGGCGAACTTCTTCGGCAAGAGGACTTCCGCTGCTGAGCAGGTCGTAATACATTACTTCGTCATAATCATAATAGGTTTCAGGCTCGGGAATGGCAGATAATATGTTTCCGGCTGCACTCGTATTAAAACGCAGCTGATTGGTGAACGATCCAGCTGATGAACCGCCGGTGTATGTACCGTCATTATTCACGGTAGCGAGGTAATATGAATAAATCATATTACCATCGACCTTGAGATATACTAAATATTGATTCTTATATTTACCGTTAGCAACCTTAAGCCTGGCGAACTCAATATCGTATGAATTGCCGGCGACAATGGGCGAATCCATCTGAACGATGGTCGAGTCTTTGTTCGGAGCTACATGCCATGCACCGTTTTCGCCAGCAGCTTTGCCCAGACCGCTGTATCCGGGATTCTTAACGACAAAGCAGAACGGATATGCGCTTCCTCCCCACGCATCAAAATAGAATGCGAACCTCGGAGTACTGCCTGCTGTCCAGCGGAACTTAAGAATGGCAGAATGTGTTGCTGACGTAACATCGTATTTAAGCTTTCTGTCTGTACCTAAATCCAGACCACCGCTCGGAACACTACTACCGCTATTATAATCGAGTATATCGTAATAAGTTACTTCGTCATAATCATAGTATCTCTGAGCCTCGGGAGTTTCGGTAATCCTTGCTGCATTTCCGCTGTCTCCCCAGATCGACATAAATATCTTGTTAGAAATGGTACAGACAGTAGAACCGGGATTAGATGTGTATTCTCCGTATTCGTTTACAACATCTGCAGCAACGTAAGACTCAGAAATGAGCTCGCCGTTCATCTTAAGGTATACGTAATACTTTCCGGTATTTGTACCGGTAGCAACTTTCAGACGGGCAAATTCGATATCGTAGGTATCGCCGGCAGCGAAAGGTTCGGAAAGAGCTACGCTCGTGCTGTTACTGTAGCCGGGTCTCATCCATGTACGTCCGTTAGGGTAAGTGGGATTTTCGCCGGTATCAGGCTTATAAATCTGAACGCCGAACATATACGCAAATTTGGCCTCATTTCCACGCGTATCAAACCCGAACTGCATCTCCGTATTTGCAGCCGGTTTTAAGCGGAATTTCAGTATCGTCGATCCGGATTCGGATGTCTGATCGAAGGTATATACGCTGCTCGAAGGCCGGACTTCATCGGCGAGCATATTTCCGCCGCTGCGCAGGTCGTAATATGTGACTACATCGTAATCCTCATACGTTTCACCTGCGGGCGGAGCCGCATCGACTGTCATCGGAATATCAGCGACAGTGGCAGTGACAACTATTGAAAGTATCAATGCCAAAACTCTTTTGAATTTCTTCATAAGTAATCTCCTTTCAGAAAGATTCAAATATAATAGCAACTATATTAAACTAAGCCTAATTAGGCATAAGTTCCGGACAGTATTTGTAAAGCGGCGATACGTCTTCCGTTTTGTGAATATACTTGTAGAACGAAATCGCAACCGGCTTCGGGCAACTCGGCTTTTCGGGGTCTCCACGGGCCGTGAACAGTCCGAAGTTGTCTTCGGAGGTGTCTACCGAATAGCCGTAATAATCGGTCAGCATATACAGGAACACCGCTTCAAAGTAAGGCATCTTTTCATCGAACATTTCAAGAAGCGCTGTCATATTTTCGCCGTTCATGATTTCCTGGGCTTCGTTATCGTGGTCAGTGAAGCCCCATTCGGTGAGCAGAGCGGGCTTTCCGGCATCATTGTGACGCTCACAGGCTTTGTAGAAATTGTCACAGTGCTCCAGATAATCTTCTGTGGTAGTGCTGCCCAGATATGCGTGGAAGTTTATGCAGTCAAAATAGTGGTCGGGATCCGTATCCGAATATTCCTCCAGGAAGGGGTGTGCTCCGGATTCTATGGCCTCATAAAGCAGATCCAGGACTTCTTCTCCCTCTCCGCGTCCGGCAAAACCGGGCGTAGTTACCTGCATATCGGGAGCCACTTCTTTTACTTCTTTGCGGATATAGTACAGGACATCGGCTATCATGTGCGCCTTGTCGGGCATACTGTATGCGTATCCGTCGTCCAGTCCCCACTGATGGCCCTGCTTTGTGAAAATATTCGCGCCTGCTATATCGGGCTCATTGATAGGCTCGATATAATCAATCTCCGGGAATTCCTCGGCTATCATTCCCCATGCTTTTGCGGTGAGCTTAATCCAGCGGCTGTACATATCCTTTTCAACTGCGGGATCCGGAACTACGCCGGAGGATGTCACGATATATCCGGTAGGATAAATGGAGGAATCGCTAACCGCAGCGAATGTAGTAACTCCTACCGCAGTCATTTTTTCGATGATCTGATGAACGATCTGCTTAAAGCCTTCTTTAAATATAGGGGTGTCGTTCTCTCCGACGGTAAACATGGAGTCGAGCGGCGTGCTGAGACGGTAGCAGGTAACTCCCAGCAGTCCCGTCATTTCTACCACGTAATCCATAGTGGAACTGGGATCCATGGCGCGCTGCTCATAAATATGGGCGTTTAAGCCGTATTCAAGCGGCGCCTTTCGCTCTGTTATCGGAGAATCGGAATTCTGACCTCCGTCACAGCCAAAGGTGCAAACAACAAGCAAAGATGCAAGAAAAGCGGCAATTATTCTTTTCATTTTTTATTTCCCCTTTTCTTTACCGACATGGCGATAATGACGCCGAGCAAAGCAAGTATTACTGCTCCGATGACGGAATACATAACAATGAATAATGTAGGCAGAGAGCGTGTCTCTTCGACTTCTACGGGCGCTGCAGCGGCTCTTTCGGCCTTTTCCTGCCAGAAGTCCGTGTCATTCGGATCCTGCTCGTAGCTAACGGCCTCGGCCTTGTAGGTATCGTCAAGCGAATACACCTGTACGTCGTCTATTGCAGCATCGTCGGATGTCCATTTCAGGACTCCCTTTTCTACGGGTTGCTCAAAGGTGTATTCCACTATGGGTGTGGCAAATTTGTCACCGGGTTCGTAAATCCCCTTTGCGCTCAGGGACAGACCGTCATACTGCAGAATCATCTGAAGATTCATCTGTCCGTATTCTGAAAGCCCGTATTCCGATACGTCAAATTCCGCTGTCTTTCCGCCGTCATTAACTGTAACCGTCCTGAGGTCTTCGGATAAGGTCAGGGTCTTGTTATCGGCGAAGCTGACGGTCAGATCCGATCCGGCGCCCAGGAGGGTGAAGTTTGCAATATAGTATCTGTTCTCAGCTTTCGTGGACAGACTGCCCTTTGAAAGGTGCATGGCGCCGTCCTGAAGCTGCGTGGTTCCTTCGGTAAGGAGTTTGTCCGAAATGGTTTCGGATCCAAAGCTTTCGCGCAGGGCGATAGCGGAATCTCCCGTAGCCTCGGGAGCTATGTTTGTCAGTTTGTAATTGAAGATATCGAAGGACAGACCGGTAACTCCGAAAACAGAGACGAATCCGGCGGTATTCACATCCGGAATAACCGCGCGACAGATGCCGAGCTGTGAAATATCTTCGCTTTCTTCTTTAAAATAAACGTATACCGTGCGG
Organism: Lachnospiraceae bacterium; assembly: GCA_017455435.1. Taxonomy (GTDB): domain Bacteria; phylum Bacillota; class Clostridia; order Lachnospirales; family Lachnospiraceae; genus UBA3774. Next base: position 8,182 of record JAFTAU010000018.1, read on the forward strand.
TTTTTGGCAACGAACATGAAATTGTATTTCGTTTCCTGATCCTTGTAGAAATGGTAGCCGTCCAGTATCTGTGCTTTTGAGCCGTCCTCAAAGGAGCAGAGATTCGTGCTCATCTGGGTGCAGGGGTCAGTGCCCCAGGCATAATACTCAAAGTAAATGCTGCTATAGAGATCCGGAATGGACGCGTAGGATTCCTTTCCGAAATTCACACCGAACCACTGGCTGTTCTTTCCCTCTGATACCATTCTGAGGTCAAACTGAAGGATGAAATCGGTGTAGGGCTGCTTGGGACCGAAGGAGCTGTATGAGCCGGCGTTCTCAAAATAGAGTGACGGTTCCGGAGTAAAAGCTCCCTTGGGACGAAGCGAAACGCCGGGGCCCATGTAGTAGGTGCGGTCACTGATGTAATACTCTTCAAATCCGTCGGGAGTCAGCTTGATGCCGCCAAAATCATTTGACAGATCCGGCTCCGCACAGTCAGTATAGGTATTCTGTATTAATTTTACCTCGTCAAGCCTGGCGTCAGCCGCGGATGCGCCGTCGAGGGAGTAATTGCAGATTCCCCAATAACCGTCATACCTCACGCCGGAAAAACCGAATCTAATCTCGCCGATGACTACATCGAGGGTATTGTCGCCGTTTATTGTTATGTCAAAGCCGACAGCGGTATCGTCTATATTCAGCGCGCTGTTCGGAATGAGATTGTCTCCGGCGTCCGCAGGGCTGCCGTTTTTAATAATATTTACCGCCGCAGACCTGTCATCGTAGGCGCTGACGCCGATGATGGTGGCAGTGCTCAGATCTCCCGCCGACTCCGCACCCAGATACAGACCGTATACAGCGTTCTCGCTGAGCTCTTTTATGTGCGTCTTGAAGGATAATTCATAAGGTCTGCTTACGCGGCTCTCGGAAACCAAAGGCATGGCGGATGTGATTACGTCGCCGGCCTTTTTGAATTCGGGACCTGCGCTGCGGGCTATGAAAACTTCTGATCTTGTAAAGCGGGCCTCGTTGATGTGCCAGAAGCTGTCTCCCGCGGGCTCGTCGCCGTAGGTCAGGCTGCTGTTTTCGAAATTGTCTGAAAAGGCGACGTTATCGGGGCTGTCATATACCTTAAAATCTCTGATGTTGAAGACCTCATTCATACCTCCCCACATGCAGAAATGCCCGTTCGGATGACTCATGCGAACGGTGGTGCCGAAATCCGTCGTGAATATGGGTTTTCCTTCTTCCAGTATCTCAAAAGTAACACGGAAATCGTTTCCCGATACCTTTTCGAGGGTAACGGCAAAATCAGTGGTCTTGCCGGCTACAAGCGCATCACTGAGAGCATGGTTTCCGAGGGATTTCCAACTGTCCATGCCGCCCATTTCGTACATGGCAACGACGCCCCTGGCTATACTCAGGTTAAAATCGTAGCCGGATACGGTTGTCTTTTCGTCTGCGCCGCCGAATCCGCAGTATATGAAGCCGTCGTTCGACTGAAGCATATCAATCGAGAAGGTAAATCTGCTGTAGCTTTCGGGCTTGTAGGCGCAGAGTACGAGCGCCGAGCCGTAATGGTAAGCGCCGGTGAAATGCATCCCGAAGGAATCCGTCGCTACGGAAACGTTTTCACTGGTGAAGGAGGGCTCCAGAGCTCCGGAATAGAAGTGTTCATCCAGCACGGTGACCTTGTTCTGTCCGTCCGGCTCGCCTTTTATTATGACTCCCTGTGCAAGCGCAGGCGTAGCCAAGGACAGTATCATTACGATACTGACGACAGCGGATATAAATGATCCTGCGAACTTGCGAATACTCATAGCATCTCTCTCCTTAGAAGTCTACGTCGGGTGTAATCTTGTCGGTAACCCTTCTGACAAAAATGACGAGGAGGGAAACCGTAACGGTCAACAGAAAGCCCACCGTGGAAATAACGGGCATGTCTGAATTTTGCGCAACAGGCGTCATGTTGAACATGTACCAGCCTACGGTATTGTAGGCGCTGCGAGGTCCCGTGCTTCCTGCCAGAATCAGCATTGGCTGGATATAGAACGCGGATACCGCCATAACGGAATTTATCATAAAGACGCTGATGGTAGGCATAATGAGCGGAATAGTAATCTGGAACAGCTCGCGCCAGAAGCCCACTCCGTCCAGCTTTGCGGATTCCGTGATTTCCTTCGGAATACGGGACATGGCAGAGGACATCATGATGATGTTTATACCGGCACTGGCCCATACGCAGAATATGGAAATCATCGACCAGAGTCTGCTGATAACGTCGGGATTGTCCAGTGAGGTCTCCCAGCCGTTGTAATCCATGCCAAAGAATCTGAGGAGCTCAGCTCCGGGTCCCTGCAGCATGCCGGGGTTGTAAGTAAACATGTATCTGTAGCAAAGCGTCAGTATGACGATTGATATCATCGAAGGCAGATAAAAAATGATACGGAATACTCTCTCGCCGCGGATATGCTTTGAGAACGCATAACCGATAAGCACTGCCAGTATCATACAGGCAAGATTTATGCCTATGGCCCGGAATGAATTGAAGAACATATTCATGGTCTCGGGTCTCTCGTGGAACTGACGGAACTGTTCGATGAAATTGTCAATTCCGACGAACTTGTAGCCGTTTGAGAAGAAGTCCCACTCAGTAAATGCCAGCGAAATCGTCCTGATGTTTATGTACAGCCAGAATACAAGAAAATGAAGCATAGGAACAACCAGCAAAGCCGTGATAAACAGATTCCGCTTCAGATTCTTTTTTTTCTTTTTTGTTTTTTGCTTATTGCCGCTGTTTGACAATTTTGCTTACCTCCCGACCGGTGCAGTGATGTTTCTACTGAATCTCGGTCATTCTGAACTTCTTGACGTAGTTCTGTTTTGATACGTCAAAGGTTCTCTTTACTTCCGCCATAACCTCCGCTCCGTCGCTCTTTTTGATCATATTTACGACGGTAGAGGGGCTGACATCGGCAAATGCGATGGGGCGCTCATATGTGTAAATAAGTGAAACCGCGAACGGGCTCTTTTTGTATGCGTTCATAGGGAAGTCGTAGATCCTGGTGCTGTTGTAGTATACGTCAAAAACGCTCTTGTTGTATTCGGTCAGGGATTCGTCCTGAATCTCTCTGGCGTCGTAATTGAAGGGGCGGATACCGCCGCCCGAGCGAACAGTGAATTTCTTGAGCTGATCTTCGTTGCAAAGGAAAATCAGGAACTCTTTTGCCAGATCCTTATGCTCTGATGCAGCGGGGATGAACATAATGTCGTCGTTTGCGCAGTAGAGGTATTTTTCGTCCTCGTGTCCGTCAAGCGCGGGGATGTTCATAAAGCGGATATCGGAATCCTGCTTTCCGTCGGAATCGCTGTCGAGAACGCCGGTCAGTCTGGCTTCGGACTCACCGAAGGAGCTGGCCATGGCAATCACGGGGCGCTCTTCGTTTCTCTCTGCGTACAGCGCACGTGTGAGCTCCTGCGTGCTGAGCGTATTTACCGCGGAAAGGCTGTTCTTGTATTCCTGTGTCGAAGTGTCCACAACAAGCTCTTTGAAATAGTCAAGAGCGGCCGCAAGACCCTTCTGGTCAAATACATTTGAGGAGAAGGTCTGATCCAGAGTGGTCTCGGAGGTGTTACCGAAGTTCCAGAAATCATAGAAGCAGCCCTGTCCGTCGATATTGGACTCTGTCAGTCCCTGATACTGTGCCCACCAGGTAAAGATGAAGTAATAAACCTGCTGGGGAGCCAGAGCCGTCCAGCCGAATGAAACGTAGCTATGTCCGTCGTCGCTCTTATATGCGCTTATATCCTCGCAAAGTGCCGTCCACTCAGTGAAATTCTTGGGAGGAGCAATCCAGAGATTTGTGGAGGCGTCTACGGTCTCCGCCGAGACGGAGATGGAGGAGACGTGAGGGAGCTTCTTGAGGACGTCATAATTGTATGCAAGCGACATGGGCATGGCGGAAAAAGGCATAACCCAAGGGTACGAATCACCCGTGCCAACCTGTCTTTCGGTGATATATCTGCCGACAACGTCGGGATCGATATAATCAGAAATCTTTACATCGCCTTTGGAGGTCTTTACAGTGGCATCGTAAACGGTACTGAGATTCTCGATATAGCCGTTCTGAACCCAGCTCTGCCAGCGCTTTGACGAGCAGGCGTAGACATCGGATAGGTTCTTTCCGGAGGTGAGGTTGTTCTCAGCGCCGCAGTCCATATCGGTAGAGGGAACAAGCTGAATCTTTACGTTCTTTTGCTCTTCGAACTCTTTGGCGGCAAGCTGTATCCATTCGTCGCCGTATGCGCCCGAATAATACTTTACGGACAGGTTGTATTTGGCCTCAGCTTCTCCGCCGCCTTCGCCGCCGCAGGCGACTGCGCCGACGGTCATAACTACGGCCAGTGAAAGAATCAGCATTTTTTTGAATAAAGACATAGTGTACAGCTCCTTTTTGTTAGTAATCAGCCCTTGATTCCGCCGCCGAGCGATACTGTCATAATCTTCTTCTGGAATACGAAGAACAGAACCAGCATGGGGACAAGCATTACAATAATCGTGGCGAACAGCTCGGGATAGCTGTGTCCCATATTGATCTTGTCCGATATCTCCTTAACGCCCGTGGCAAGGGTGGGGTGAGAAGGCATAAACAGATACGGTCCGGAAAAGTCGTTCCATGTTCCGATAAAGCCCATAACCCACTGAGCCACTATCAGGTTCTTTGCCTGAGGAACCAGTATCTGCAGGAATATCCTCCAGTAGCCTGCTCCGTCCAGCATGGCCGCTTCGATGTATGTATGCGAGATGTTTTTGAACACTGAGTAATACATCAGGAAGCCGAAGCCGGACACGCCGCAGGACATAATAATCAGTCCGATGTGTTTGTCAAACAGTCCGATATCATTGAGAAGCTTGTAGGTGTACGGTGTAGTGCCGGCCACGGATACGAACATAGGCATCAGGAAAATGAAGAAGATCACGTTCTTGAGTTTGTATTCGAAGCTGGCAACCGCGTGCGCCGCGCAGAGCGAAAAGAACGCGGATACCGTGGGAATAGTCAGGGAAAGAATGAGCGTATTCCCGAACATCTCCATGATATTGTTTTCACTGGTGAAGAGCAGCCGGTAATTGTCAAGGGTAAAACTGGTAAACTTCCACTGGTCGTAGAAGAACTCGTTGTTGTTTGATTTGAACGAGTTAATAAACATCCATACCAGCGGCAGCAAAAGGGTCACGGCATACATGCAGAAAAGAATGAACAAGACGTTCATGATAGCCCTGTTTTCTTTTTTTCTAACTTAGACTTCTTCATGCAGGCATAGTACCCCCTATTTTTTTTGCATTGTAGCATGAGATAAAAAAGTTTGTATATCAACAATTAGACAATTTATGCAAAAAATTAAACATTTTTGCTTATTTTATTAAGAAGATTAACCAACAGGCTTTTTCTGCCTGTCAAAACCGCAAATCCCGAATAAATCAATGCTTTATATGAAACAAGACGGGGTATGCTTGTCTTTGTGAGCAGCCTGTTATATAATGTATCAGTGTGCTAAAAAAATAACACTTTTTACACTTTAAGTTAGATTTTTTTAATTACCGGAGGTGCCGGATGCAGGATATTAGGGAACAGGACATTTACGAAGAAAAGGGCGAAGCCCGTCTCGAGGATTATCAGATTGTATATCAGATTTGCGACCACCCCGTCCTTATGACCTCGCCCCACTATCACAGCGTCATCGAGATCATCTATATTCTGGAGGGTAACTTCGTGGTTACCGTCAACGACACGAAATATACGCTCCGTCCGGGCGATATGGTTCTGGTAAATACTAAGGAGGTTCACTCCGTTATAGTCACGGATTACGGCATCCACAGGTCTTTTGCCGTAAAATTCTCGCCCGAGACCATCTGCTCCGACAACCAGTCTCTCATGGAGCTGAAGTACGTCATTCCCTACATAATGGCCTTTTCAAATTTCAAAACGCACTACACAAAAGAGGAAATCGAAGGCTCCAATATCAAAAACTGCATCGACAGCATTATGAGAGAGGACCGCGAGCGCGGCTACGCTTACAAATTTGCAATCAGGATTTACATTTCCCACCTCATCCTCGATCTGATTCGTGAGGTAAATACCATAAGTCCCGTCGAGGAAGAAGTAAGCGAAAGCATCCGAAAGAAATTTATCGAGATTTTTAATTATATCTCCACCTATTACAGTGAAAAGCTGACGGCTGTTCAGATTGCAAAGGAATTCGGGCTGCGTCAGTCGGATTTTTCTGCTTATTTCAAAAAGATTACAGGCAAGAGCTTTAATGAATATCTGAATTATATAAGAGTCTGCAAAGCAAAGCGCCTGCTCATCAAGTCCGAAATGAATATCTCGGAAATCGCTTTTTCAGTGGGGTTTGCCAGCACCAGCTATTTTATAAACTGCTTTAAGAACCAGATGGGCATCACGCCCATGAGCTTCCGCCAGATCTATTCCGACCCGCCGGCCAGCGTGTATTACAATCTGGAAAATAAACTGACTGATGTATAAAAAATTCGCCCGGGCAGATAACCCGGGCGTTTTATTGAAAAATGCTTTATTCGATAATCGGAACTTCCTTTGTCGAGCCGTCAGGGGCAACCCGGACGGTTTTTATTTCGAAGGGGTCAAAGTGCAGTTTTATGCGCCTGTCTATGGCTTTCAGATTAAGCTCTGTCTCGGAGGAAACGCCTGCATTTTCCGAAAGTCTGATGATTATTCCGCTGCCGTCCTCGCAGGATTTTAACGCGGAAACCGAAATATTGGCATTGTCCAGTTCCAGAGCGGAGTATTCCTGTGGCAGGCTGCCGTCATGATGGGACTCCTGGATGAGCACAGGCTGCATGTTCAGTATTTTTCCGGAGTTTGTAAGTTCCGCCTCGGCCGGCGCCGTATGAGGGCTCAGTATAAGATTGAATTCACATTCGCCCTTGTCGATAAATTCCATCTCGTCATCACGGGCATCCCGGCCGTAGTGATCCAGATAGGCGCAGGAACGGGATATTATGAGCCTCAAATCATTGCCGACGGCGCAGTGACTGTAACGCCCGTCATTGATGAGACCAAGACCCGCTCCGGTATCGGCATCTCTCAGATCGGCCCATTCGTGAGCCGCGTCCTCTTCTCCGTTAGGCGCTTTTTTGATAAATCCGTACGGCATGGAATATACCGCTTCAGGCGTATCAACGTTTACGGGGAACGAGAGCTTGAAGAGCTTGTATTTTTCGTCGACATCCAGGACGCAGCGGATATGAAGCCTCGCGTCGCCTCTGTAAAGCGAGTAGTATTTTGTAAGGACTGAATTTCCGTATGTGGTGACGGATTTTAAGGTGGCGCGAACCGGGCCGTTTTCTATGAGGGTCAGGCTCCCGTCGCCAAAAGTTCCGATGTCGTCATTTAAAAAGTTTATAAGATGCGACCACGTATCGTGAGCCGAGTCATCGCAGACTATTCCGCGGCAAAGCGCGCCGGCGGCGAATTCGCGGCTTTCGGATTTTAAAAGGTAAGAGGTCACTGCCCCGCTCTCGGCATCGAAGGCTATCCTGACGAGATCGTTTTCGAGGGTGGTACCTGTGGCCTTCAGATCCGTAGGGATGACGGCGTTCGGAGAACCATCGGGCTTTTTGTACAGATAATAAACACCGTAACCCATGGCCGGAAGTTCTACGGAAAACATGCATTTTTTGATAAATGTACCGTCGGTATACGGAGCGCGGACCATCTGGAACGGCACCTTGCTGCCTTTACTGTCGAGCACCTTTGATACGCTGTAAGAGCCGAAGCTGACGTATGTGTGTACCGTAAAAGGATGAGGATTAAATACGACCATAGGCGAGCCTTCGCCCTCGCGGTACCACAGACGGCTCCGCATCTCTGAGAAATCCGCATACAAAAAATCGGTGGTTTTGATTTTTCCGGCTATTTTCTGAAGAGCAAGATTTTCGAGCTCCAGAGCCTGCTCGCGGGCGAATCCCATCGCATTGTAGGCATCTGTATAAGCTTCTTTTATGCAGCAGCCTGCCAGAACGTCATGGAATTGATTAAACAGAACTCTCTTCCATGCTTTTTCAAATTCGCCGGCGTGGAACTCTCCTCCGGTCACCAGACCTGCCATAGTGTCAAAAATCTCTGCTCTGACCAGCTCGCATTCGGCGCGGCGGTTTTCGTATTTTATACGGCTGTTCGCACTGTAGCAGCCTGAGGCATGATGCCTCAGATCGCCCGTCACGACCGGCAGGTCTGTCTGATCGGTTTTTTCGAAATATTCATCCGGAAGTGCGTATGAAAAGCGCGGATCCTCCGTCAGAGCCTCTGCCTGTCTGAGATGCTCTTTTGAGGGGCCTCCGCCGTGGTTTCCGATTCCGAAAAAGATCATCTGATCCTGGGTTTTTTCGAGATAGCATTTCAGCCTGTCATCAGACAGGTCGCCGTTGTAAACATCTGGAATACGGAAAGCCGTAACCTCGCTGCCGTCGGGGCTGACCCATTTGTGAAGGTTTTCGGGAGGCAGCGCGGGATTTTCGATTTCCCTGGCGGGACGCATATAGACATAATAATCAATGCCTGATTTTTTGAATATCTGCGGAAGCGCGGCGCTGTGTCCAAAGGAATCTACGTTGTATGCAATATTTGTGATTTTCCCGAAATTCTCTTTGTAGAATTTCTGGGAATAAAGGAAATGTCTGCAAAAGGACTCACCGGAAGGGATATTGCAGTCCGGCTGCACCCACATGCCGCCGGTGACTCCCCAGCGGCCTTCTTTTACGCGCTGTCTGATTTCCTCGAACATATCGGGATCGACGGTTTTTATCCAGTAGTAGTAACCTGCGCACGCACTGGTGAATTTGTAATATTTGTTTTCGTTCATGCGGTCAAGGGCAGAGCGAAACGTGGACCTGATAAGAGAAAGGCCTTCGGATACTCTCCATTGCCATACCGGGTCCAAATGAGCGTTGCCGATCAGATAATATTTATCCGCCATTTTTGAAACACCTCACAACATTTTGTATGTATTCCGGATCAGAGATTCTCGAGGACCATAACCCCGAAGGGGTCCACGGTAATGTCATTCTCAAAAATTCTTCCGGAAATGATTTCTCTGCATTTCTTACTGTTACGGTAGATTCCGCCTTTTCCGCAGACGTCCGTAAGGATTACGCCGGACGTGTCCTTTCCTTTGCGGGGCGAAACGATGACCGAATCCCCTGTGACGGCGCGGCACGATATGCCGGCCTCTGCGCAGACCATGTCTATCAGTCTGTCCATGGCCTTCCTGTCGGGCAGGGTTCCGAGCACGTAGACCGAACCTTTTCCGACGTTATAGCGCTTCAGAACAGGGCAGCCGATTATTTCGCGATGGCCCGACGTAATCAGGGCCAGATCGGCTTCGGAATCCGGCTCGAAAAGCTCGTAATAGATATTTCCGCCAAATTCCTCTCCGTCAGTCCACTGACCCGATACGTTTTTACCTTTGTCCGGGAACCAGTACTTGAATACCGCGGGCGTCAGGCTTTCGAGCATTCCGTGGAGCCTGTCGGTAAATCTGGTTCCGTCTTTCGTGCGAATATCTGTCATGGGCCCGGCAATCCAGATTCCTCCGTCCTTTACCCATTTCGTAATACTTTCACGAAGTCCGCCCTGATCCAGCGTAAGCATGAGCGGGGAGAAAACCACTTTGTATTTTGAAAGGTCAGCTTCCTCGTCTATGACGTCCGGGCGCAGCCCTGCGCCGAGAAGCGGCTTGTAAAAGTATTCTTTCAGTGAAGCATCGTATCTGAAATCTCCCACCACGGGCTGCGTTTCAAACATTATATAACAGAGCGACGAAAAATGAAGTGCTATGGCGGTGTCAACTTTTGTGGAATTGATGAATTCGGCACATTTTTTGAAATCGCGCGATACGGCTTTTACCTCTTCGGTGCTGTACATGGGGCGTCCGCTCGAATCCAGTACGGAGCCGTGCACCAGCTCGTGACCCGCCCAGTGGGTGCGCCAGACCCAGTACATATTGGCCTCTCCGCCGAGAGCCAGCGGCAGCCAGGAATTCGCGTAGCAGAACCCGTCAGGCTTTATGTCGCCGGAGGTTCCGGCAGAGCCGCAAAAGCAGGTCGTGGTTTCGGTATTCCAGAAAGGACGGTCCTTCATGGTTCTGATATAGTCGAACCACAGGCAGCATTCCCAGAGGTTTTCGGGAGTGTTGTAGTGATTGAACTGCACTACGTCGAGCGGCTCGTGGAGCCTGCGGTAATTCATGCCGTTGAACGGAATCTGGTCGGTTCCGATGGGAGCCTTTGTGTATTTTTTCAGTATTTCAGCCTGGAGAGCCACAAAAGCGATATTCGCCTCTCCAGCGCTGATCAGAAATTCCTGTTTAAGGTGCGGATTTTCCCAGGTATCTCTGGGAAGGGGCACTTCGTCAAAGCTGTCGTACATCTGGCTGAACAGATTCATATTCAGCCGTCTGTTCATCTCGTCCACGGTACCAAATTTACGTTTAAGGTGCTCGCGATATTTTGCCAGACAATTTTTACAGTAGCAGCCTTCGTTGTTCTGGAGATAAATCTCATTGTCTATCTGCCAGCCTATTATGCCTTCGTCGCTGCCGAACTCCTGAGCTAATTTTTCGACGATTATTGCGCTGTATCTGAGGTATTCGGGGTGATTTGAGCAGGCGTGGCGTCTCCCGCTGTGCTGCATTGTCCTGCCGTTTTTGTATTCTACGAGCATGTCCGGGTATTTACGGGTAAGCCATATAGGGGGCGTGGCAGTGGGCGTGCCCATGACGACGCCGATTCCGGCGCTTTTGAGTCTGTCGACCACATCGTGCAGCCAGCCAAAATCAAAACTGCCTTCCGCCGGCTCCATTTTGTGCCACGCAAACTCGCCTATCCGGGCCACGTCAATCCCGATAGACAGCATTTTCCGGATGTCTTTATCTATTTCCGAGGGATCCCAGTCCTCCGGATAATATGCCGCTCCCAAAAAAGGAGGTTTTACTGCATTCATGGCAAGTCTCCTTTATACGCATTGCCTTGCCGAAAACCGCAAATTTGAAGAAAATTTTATCATATACAGAGAATTACTGCGTATTAAAAATTAAGCAAAAAATCGAAAAATTTAAACATATGACGAAAAGATTCAGATACTGAGTTGACAAACGGGGTTTATTACTTTATTGTCAGGCAGAATGCAATTAAATGAAATAAAAATCAGGAGGCATTTGATTATGAAACGTTCAGAGATTAACGCGGTCATCAGAAAGTTTGAAGGATTGCTCAAGGAGCACTGTTTTGAGCTTCCGCCTTTCCTTAGCTGGACTCCCGAAGAGTGGCAGGAAAAAGGGCATGAGTACGACGAAATCAGAGACAATATGCTGGGGTGGGATGTTACCGACTACGGAATGGGGCAGTTTGACACCCTGGGACTGGCGCTCATCACTATCAGAAACGGCAATACGCACAATCCCAAATATACGAAGACCTACGCGGAGAAAATAATGATGCTGGACGAGGGCCAGGTGTCACCCATGCATTTCCACTGGAACAAAATGGAAGACATCATAAACCGCGGCGGCAACGATATTCATTTTACGCTTTACAACGCCGACAAGGACGAGCAGCTTGCCGATACTCCGGTGGAGATTTTCCAGGACGGACGCTGCTATACGGTTCCCGCAGGCACGACCATCGTTCTGCATCCCGGCGAGAGCCTTTCGCTTTATCCTTACTACTATCATGATTTTACTATCCCCAAAAACGGCAGAGGTCCCGCGCTTATAGGCGAGGTGTCCATGTGCAATGACGACAATACGGACAACCGTTTTCTGGAGCCGCTGGGTCGTTTCCCCGAAATCGAGGAGGACGAGCCGGCCTACAGGCTGCTCTGTAATGAATATCCCCCGGCAAAGGACTGAAGGCGGCGCGGCGGCACGTCAGGTGCAGCCGGATTAAAAGAACCGGAGGATAAAAAAATGGAGCTTAAAGGAAAAAAGATCAATTTTCTCGGTGACAGTATTACAGAAGGCTACGGGACGAGCGACGAGGACCACAGATTCACGGCGCTTATTGAGAAAAAGACCGGGGCTGTTTGCCGTAATTACGGCATCGGCGGCACACGTATCGCCAGGCAGCAAAACCCGGCAGAAGATCCGCATGTTTCTGAAAACAGCGACTATTGTTTCAGGGCTTTAAATATGGATCCGGATGCAGACATCATCTGTGTGTTTGGCGGCACGAACGATTACGGCCACGGCGATGCCCCTATCGGAAGCTTTGACGACTGCACCCCGGATACGTTCTGCGGTGCGCTCAATACGCTATGCACAGAGCTGGCCGAAAGATATCCGGCAGCGAGGATAGTGTTTTTTACACCGCTTCACCGTGCGGGGGAAAACAATCCGAAGGACGGAGGCGAGGGACCCACGCTGAAGACTTATGTGAATCTTATCAGGCAGGCTGCGGAGCAGTATTCCTTCCCTGTGCTGGATCTCTACCGGGTCTCCGGACTGCAGCCTGAGATTCCCGCCATCAGAGAACTGTATGTCCCTGACGGTCTTCATCCGAATGATGCCGGTCACGTCAGGCTGACTGATATAATAGTAGCTTTTCTTGAGTCACTGTAATCTGTCCGGCGCGAGAGGGCCCGGCGCTATTTTCTCTCCCGCATCTCTCCGCCTATTCTAAAGGCTTCCGAGGCGCCGTCCTCGCCGATGAGGACGAACTGTCTGTCGTTTCTGATGAGACGAAGAGTCAGATCGGTTTCGGGAGTGACCTCTATCTTGTAATTAAATGCGAGTCGCGAAAACTCGCATTTTTTCATTGTCTCAAGCCCCAGGGTATTGCAGAGGAAATCCGCATATTTGGTATTATTCACGTGCCCGTTGAAGTCCAGATCGGTGTAGAGCGGGCGGTATGAGGTCAGCGTTTCTTCGCCTTCGATATTACGAATCTGCTGCGGAATGACTGTCGGAACGCCCAGGTCGCTGTTGTCCGGCAGCAGCCTCGCGATTTCGTCAACTTTTGTAACGATACTGCGCTTGCTGATGTCAAAAAGCGACCATGCGGTGTGTGCCTGTCCTATCAGCTTTCCGTCTGCATCGGTGAACGAAAAATATCTCGGGAACATAAAGTGTCTGTTCGTAAGCGGCACCGTGAGAATGGTTATTTCCTCGCCGTACCCGGGCCAGCGGTTTATCTCTATCTCGCTGCGTGCCAGCACCCATGTCACGCCCATGGCGTCCATTTCGTCCTTGCCCGCCCCCAGCAGCTCGCACTGGTTTCCGGCTGTGGTCTGCATCGCCTCCAAAAGACTGCTTGCGCGCCATTTTGTGTTGACGTCGCAATCCTTTGTGAGCAGCAGCCATTTTTCGCTGTAAGTCCTGTATTCTTCGTTCATATTGATCTCCTTTGTAATTCTTTTTCGGTCGAAAATCCGCTTTTTGATTTCCCGGCACCTCTGCCAGAATCGCCATTGTTTTTTCAATCTCAATCGGCTTTACGATACATGCGTTTATTCGGGCACCAATCGACGCCTGAAAGTCCCCCGTAAAACATTTGCTGACATAGCTAATATCGGGATATTCGCCGGCACTTTGTTTTCCATGCTAATCTCTGTTTTATTGCTGCCCGGGCTCTCTCGCCACGTCCACCCATGCGGTGACGTCCACGGCTTTTTCCAATTCTTCTACGGATAATCTCACGGCAGAATGCGCATCGCCCGCAGCCGGGTAGATTGTATCGTATTTGCGAAGGCTTTCGTCCAGATATATTTTCACGCCTTCTTTCGCCCCGAACGGGCATACCCCGCCGGGCGCGTGTCCGGTCAATTCTTCCACTTCCTCAAAAGGAATCATCCTGGCTTTTTCGGCGAACACCGCCTTGAATTTTTTGTTATCAACCCGCGCCGTGCCCTCGGCCACAATAAGCACGGGACCGCTGCTCAGTATAAAAGACAGGGTCTTCGCTATTTCTCCCGGCGTCACGCCGATAGCTGCCGCTGCCGCTTCGACCGTTGCCGTGGAATCCTCCCGCGTGATAATCCTGTCTTCAAAGCCTTTATTTCTCAGATGCGTTCTCGCTGCCTCTGCTGACATAATCCTTCCCCTCTCCGATTCAATGTGCAGATTATACTTTCCGTGCAATTTCCGCCGCAAGGCGTTTATCCGATTCGTATATCAACCAATGCCTCATATTTTGCGGCATTTGAACTGTCGACGATACTATTCGTTCCTCATATCAACCAAAACTGCGTCCTCTACAGGGAAATAATCCTCTGTGTTGCTGCTGAGGCCGCCCGCCTTCCACGCCTTCTCAAAAGAGATTTCCTCGATATTGCTCAAATACACATACACGGAATCCACCGCGGCGTTGTTAAGCCTTCCTTTGATTTCGAGGCGGTATTTGTAGATGTGATCGTCGCACTTCCACGTTCCGTCGCTCATTTCGTAATACGTTTTCATGCCGTCTTTCACTGTTTGTTTTACGGAAGGCTCTCCACCGCATCCCAAGGCGCTAAGCATTATGATTGCGGCAAGAATAAGACTAATGTACTTCTTCATGGTCAGTCCTCCTGTTTTTTTCAGGTTGCTTTGTCAAAACCTCTCACACACTCACGGCAATGTCGTTCGTCAGCAGAGCTGCAGCGATTTCAAAAAAGACGAACCCACGACAGAATAATTAAGTATATTATAACATATTTCCCTGTCATCACAAAAACTGCTTTTATTATTTTTCAAAATGCGCTATCATATCATCGAGCGAATCAGGCGGCGTTGCTCATTTCACAAATCTCGCCGCATCTTATAATCGGGATACCCTCATTATAAGAACCACTTTTGAACAATGCAGTTTTACTCCGTTTGCCCGGGCTGTTGTCTGCTCGTAGCAAGCAATCTCCGTAGAGATTGGCGATTTCGGCTTTCCATAGGGAGATTTGAGAATTAACACTCCCTAGAGATTGGCGATTTCGGCTTTTTATAGGGAGATTTGAAGAATAAAACTCCCTAGAGATTCGAGATTTCGGCTTTCCATAGGGAGATTTGAGAATTAACACTCCCTAGAGATTCGAGATTTCGGCTTTCCATAGGGAGATTTGAAGAATAAAACCCCCTAGAGATTCGTGATTTCGGCTTTCCATAGGGAGATTTGAAGAATAAAACTCCCTAGAGATTCGTGATTTCGGCTTTCCATAGGGAGATTTGAAGAATAATACTCCCTGGAGATTCGTGATTTCGGCTTTTCATAGGGAGAAAGGTACGAAGGAGATTTAATATGTTAATTGAGGAATTGAGGAAAAAGAAAGCTTCACTAATTAAAATCCTTTCAGCGATAGAAAGAAACGCAGCGCGGCGTCCTGACGGGAAACTCTGGTGTAGCAAAAAATCGGACGGCATCGATTATTACATAGTAGACGACTCCGGGAAGCTTACCTACATTTCACGAAAAGACACGGGGCTGATTTCAGCGCTGGCGCAAAAGGAATATGATGAAAAAATGCAGGAGGAGTGTGAAAGGGAGCTCTCGCTGGTGGACAGACTGATAGAAGCAGAGGAAAATAAAACTTTGAGCACTAAGATTGATGAGCTTAACTACGGCAAGCGAAAGTGGGCGAAGCCGTATGTTCTTTCCGGTGAAGAATTCAGGGCAAAATGGGAAAGTGAGGAATATAAGCGCAAAGAAATCAGACCGGGAACGACTACTTTCGAAACCATGAGAGGTGAAAGTGTGCGGTCGAAGTCCGAAAAAATCATCGCCGACTATCTTTACTCCAAAGGGATTCCGTATAAATATGAGAGAGCAACAATGCTGCCCGGCGGGCAATTGATTTATGCGGATTTCACGGTGTTAAATGTTCGAACCGGGCAGGAGTATATTCTCGAACACTTTGGAATTATGGACAATCCCGAATACGCTGCCGGGACGGTCAGAAAAATTAACACATACATAAAGAACGGCTATCTTCCCGGAGACAGACTGATTGTGTTATTTGAAAGCAGTCAGTTTCCGCTTAATCAGGAAGTGCTGGAAATAATCGTCAAAAAGTATTTTATGTAGGATTTCCGGCAGGCTTTCGGCTGCAGTGTCGGGTGGATGATGTCAGCTATGAGATTGCTCTTTCGAGGGCAACATCCAGATGGGAGCGCCGGGCAATAGGGTTACTCTGGCAAGAAGGCTCAGCCGCAGTGCAGCGCCCTGGCGTGAATACCGAACAATAAATATGCTCCGACAAGCAGGCTCAAACCGCAGTGCAGTGCCCTGGCGTGGATACCGAACAATAAATTCGCTCTGACAAGCAGGCTCAACCGCAGCACAACGCCCGGGGGCTGGTGACAGTAACAGGATTGCTCAACCGTAGTGCAATGCCGGGAATGGACATCAGACAATCATTTTCCGGTCAAGTCGCCGAGCAGGACGGCGCAGCCGGCGTTGATTTCATCCCACGTCTTAGAAAAATCGCGGGTATACCATGGGTCGGCAACGTCTTTGCCGAGTCCGCAGTATTCGAGGAGCTTGTGTATTTTGCCCTCCGGGTCGCCGTGAAATTTTCGATAAAGGTCGCGGATATTGGCCTCATCCATGCCGATTATCAGGTCAAAGTCTGCGTAATCGGAGTCACGAATCAGCCGTGCAGCGTGCCCGTTGCAGTCAATACCCGCGGCGTTAAGCAACTTTCGCACCGGCGGATAAACCGGATTTCCGAGCTCATCCGTGTGCATTGCGGCAGAGGCGACGAAAAACTCATCGCCCTTCCCGGCTTTTTTAACCATGTCCTTCATAACATATTCCGCCATTGGCGACCGGCAGATGTTGCCGTGGCAGATGAATAATACTTTTTTCATATGACCAAAATTACTCCTCTTCCCCGGTGGGGTTTACGTGAACCATGACGTGCTTTACGCCCTCGAAGTTCTGCTCCACGCTCAGGTGAACGGCCTCGGCGATGGCGTGCGCCTCTCTGAAGGATTTGTTCCCGTCGACCTGAATTTCCATGTCGATGTATATTTTGTTTCCGAACATCCTCGTCTGCAAAAGGTCGATGTGCTCGACACCTTCCTGTGCGGCGACAAACTCGCGCAGCCGCTGTTCGTACTCTGCACCGGCAGACGTATCGACCATTTTTTTCAGCGCATCTTTTATGATATCGAAGGCCACTTTCAGAATAAAAACGCAGATTACGACGCTGGCAACGGAGTCCAGAACGGGGAAGCCGAGCATCGCGCCGCCGATGCCGATGAGCGAGCCGACAGACGAGAATGCGTCGGAGCGGTGGTGCCACGCATCCGCCATAAAAGCGGGCGAATCCAGTATTTTAGCATAATGCCGCGTATACCAGAACATGGCTTCTTTTGTGACAATAGAGACTATCGCCGCAATCAGTGCTATCAGGCGCGGTGCCTCCAGCGTTTCATAATTGCCCGAAACGATATTGGACACGCCTACCTTTCCGATGCCGATACCGGTCGCAGCCAGAAGCACGCCCAGAACAATCGACGCGACGCACTCTATGCGCTCGTGTCCGTAGGGGTGCTCCGAATCGGCGGAGCGCTTTGAAATCTTCGTGCCCCAGAAAGCGATAAATGTCGCAAACACGTCGGAAAGCGAGTGGACCGCGTCCGAAATCATGGCGCCGGATTTTCCGAAAATTCCCGCGAAAAATTTGAAAGCCGTCAGCATGACGTTTCCGCCCACACCGACAACTGTCATTTTTTTGATGATTGCCGCCTCGGCTCTGCCGGGCATTTCTCCGCTATCGCGGTGCTCTGTTTTTTTCATTTTCAAAACGCTTTCCGCTTACTGTCTTTCCGTGAATTATAACATAAAACGATGTAGTTTTCCGTGAAAAAATGGTATTATGATGATAGTGAACAGGTGATTTACCGAAAAAGCGAGAAAGGAAAACTGACCTATGAAAAAACTACTTACATTTGCGCTTGCTGCGGCGCTGCTTATGACGGCGGCGTGCGGCTCGGACGCCGAAACAGAAAGTGCCGGGGATACATCTGCGGAGTCAAAGGAAAACGAACTTGAAGCCGAAACCGATGAAGGCGAGGACGTTGTTCTGGACGGAGGCTGGGCCTTGAATACAGAACTTGCTCCGCAAATCAATGAAGAGGAAAGCGAGATTTTCAGAAAAGCCATTGAAGCCGGCGGGGAAAAGGCAATTTATGAGCCGCTCTGCGTGCTTGGTTCGCAGGTCGTGGCAGGAATGAATTACGCGTTTCTCTGCCTCAAGAACGACGCGGGCGCTGTCGACCCGGATCCTGTTCTTTTAACCATGGTGGTTTATGCGGATCTTCAGGGCGATGCCCAGCTGCTTGGCTGCAAGGAAATCGACCCCGGATTCATCAAGACTGTCGAACACAAAGAGAGTGCCGAGCTTATGACGGGCGGCTGGCAGACAAATGACGTTTTGTCCGCAATGGTTGCACCTCAGGAAGCGGACGATGCTTTTAAAGCCGCATTCATCGACGGGCACGAAGACGCAACGCCCATTTACTGCATTTCCTATCAGGTGGTTGCGGGTATGAATTACAGCTATCTCACTCTTACGCGCGATGACTCCGGAAACGCCTACCTGACAAACACCCTGATTTACAGAGACCTCGAGGGAGGATCGGATCTGATTTCAAACGAAGAATTTGACCTGCTGTATTATGTTACTCAGATTCGCGAATGTGAGTAACCTTCGGGATTTATTCAAAAAGACCTGCGTCCTTTTCGGAGCGCGGGTCTTTTTTATTACTAAAAACCGTCCTTACGGCACTTCTCTGAGCTCAAACGACGCCCGGCCGTTTTCCGCGGTCATCACGGCATAGGTCCTCACCCGGGATCTCTGACCCGGTCTGGAAAAGCTGCCGGGATTGACCGTCCAGATGCTGCCGTCAAATGAAATGTCCGGCACATGAGTATGCCCGTAAAGCGCCACAGCCGCGCCGGCCTTTTTCGCGGCTTCCTTTAGTCTGGTCAGCCCGCCTTTAACGCCGTATCTGTCGCCGTGAGTCATAAGAACCGAAACGCCACGGTAATTCAGCACGAGTTCCCTCGATTCTTTTGAAAAAAGATCGCAATTTCCCGCGACAAAATCCACCGGAACCGGCGAGGCAATTGCCCGGATGAGATCCTCCTGCCCCTGCACGTCGCCCATATGAAGTAGCGCATCAAACCGCTCGCTCTCCAGTATCCTGTCGAGCCCTCTTATGCTGCCGTGTGTATCGCTGATAAGCAAAATTTTCATCGTTCTGTTTAAAAAATAATTTTACTTATATTGGCTTATAAAGCCACATCTTGACTATTTTCTTTTTTTATTCTACTATAAACTTTGTAAAAAATCTGCTCTTTGCGGAAAAAATCAGAAAAGGAGCACTCTGCTGTTATGAAAAAAATCGATCTCACAAAGTATGGCATCACAGGAACCACCGAAATCATCCACAATCCTTCTTTTGAAGATTTATATGAGTACGAAATGGATCCGTCGCTGACCGGTTATGACAAGGGCGTTTTGACTGAGCTCGGAGCCGTCAACGTAATGACCGGCATTTACACCGGCCGCTCGCCCAAGGACAAATTCATCGTCGTGGACGAGAATTCAAAGGACACCGTCTGGTGGACCACCCCCGAATATCCCAACGACAACCACCCTGCCTCGCAGGAGACCTGGAAAACCGTAAAAGCTCTCGCCACAGAGCAGCTCTCCGGCAAAAAGCTCTTTGTCGTGGACGCCTTCTGCGGCGCTAACAAGGACACCCGCATGGCGATTCGCTTTATCATGGAAGTAGCCTGGCAGGCGCATTTCATCAAAAACATGTTCATTATCCCGACAGAAGAGGAGCTGGACGCGTTTGAGCCCGATTTCATCGTATTCAACGCCTCAAAAGCGAAAGTCGAGAATTACAAAGAACTCGGCCTCAATTCCGAAACGGCCGTCGTGTTCAATATCACCGACCGCGAGCAGGTCATTCTCAATACCTGGTACGGCGGCGAGATGAAAAAAGGCATGTTCTCGATGATGAATTACTACCTGCCTCTGAAGGGCATTGCGTCCATGCACTGCTCCGCCAATACCGATATGGACGGCAAAAACACCGCCATCTTCTTCGGTCTTTCCGGCACCGGCAAAACCACTCTTTCCACCGACCCCAAGCGCCTGCTCATCGGCGATGACGAGCACGGCTGGGACGACGACGGCGTTTTCAATTTTGAGGGCGGCTGCTATGCAAAGGTTATAAACCTCGACAAAGAATCCGAGCCGGATATCTACAACGCCATCCGCCGCAACGCTCTGCTGGAGAACGTCACTGTTGACGAAAGCGGAAAGATAGATTTCGCGGACAAGAGCGTTACGGAAAACACCCGTGTTTCCTACCCCATAGGTCATATCGAAAAGATTGTCCGCCCCGTTTCGGCGGGTCCCGCGGCAAAGAACGTCATTTTCCTTTCGGCTGACGCTTTCGGCGTGCTTCCGCCTGTTTCGATACTGACTCCCGAGCAGACAAAGTACTACTTCCTGTCTGGCTTTACCGCAAAGCTGGCGGGCACGGAGCGCGGCATCGTTGAGCCCACTCCCACTTTCTCGTCATGCTTTGGTCAGGCTTTCCTGGAGCTGCATCCCACCAAATACGCGGAGGAGCTGGTAAAGCGCATGGAGGCCTCCGGCGCAAAGGCCTATCTGGTCAATACCGGCTGGAACGGCTCCGGCAAGCGCATCTCCATAAAGGACACCCGCGGCATCATAGACGCCATCCTTGAAGGCGCCATCCTTTCCGCGCCTACCAAGAAGATCCCCATCTTCAACTTTGAAGTTCCCACGGAGCTGCCGGGCGTAGACCCCGCCATTCTCGACCCGAGAGACACCTACGCGGATCCCTCTGTCTGGGACGAAAAAGCTCAGGACCTCGCCGCGAGATTTATCAAGAATTTCGTCAAATACGAATACAACGAGGCGGGCAAGGCTCTCGTCGCCGCCGGTCCTCAACTGTAAATTCAATACAATAATCAAAAACGCCCGGGCATTTGCACCGGGCGTTTTTTACAAAACAAAGGGTAAGAGGACAAGCCCTTCTCAACGCTTTGAGGCAGCGGCGATGAACTCCCTGAAAAGCGGGTGCACCCTGTTCGGGCGGCTCTTGAATTCCGGGTGGTACTGCACGCCGACAAAGAACGGCCGCTCCGTCAGCTCGACGGTCTCGACCAGCACTCCGTCGGGAGAAAGACCGCTGAGCGTCAACCCGCATTCCTGCAACTTTTCACGGTAATCATTATTAAATTCATAGCGATGGCGATGCCTTTCGCTGATTGTTCTCTCGTTGTAGCAGCGCTCCATGGTCGTCCCAGGACGGATATCGCAGGGGTACGCCCCGAGACGCAGGGTGCCGCCCTTGTCGATGTCTTCACTTTGTCCCGGCATAAAATCTATCACTTTGTTTTCGCACTGCTCGTCAAACTCGCCCGAATTCGCGTCGGATATACCCGCGACGTTTCTCGCGTATTCGATGACAGCGATCTGCATTCCGAGACAGATGCCGAAATACGGAACGTTGTTTTCCCTGGCGTATTTTGCCGCCTGAATCATTCCCTCTATTCCTCTGCTGCCAAAGCCTCCCGGGACGATAATCCCATCAAGACCCGAAAGCATGTCGGCGGCGGTTTCGGCGGTTATTTCCTCTGAGTCTATCCAGTGAATATTGATATGCACATTGTGATAGTATCCCGCGTGATGCAGCGCCTCGGCCACTGACAGATAGGCGTCGTGGAGCGCCACGTATTTCCCGACCAAACCGATTTCCACACAGTGTGAACGCGCTTTGTTTATGCGATCCACCATTTCCGTCCATTCGCCGAGGTCGGCTTTTCTGGCTTCCAGTCCAAGCTCGCGGCAGACAACTTCCGAAAAACTCGCCTTTTCAAGCATCAGCGGAGCCTCATAGAGATTGGGCAGCGTAATATTCTCTATAACGCAATCCGGCTTTACGTTGCAGAACATAGCAATCTTGCGGAATATTGATTCCTCCAGCGGCTCGTCGCAGCGCAGCACGATAATGTTGGGATGAACGCCCATGCCCTGCAGTTCCTTGACCGAATGCTGCGTGGGTTTTGACTTGTGCTCCTCGGAGCCGTGCAGATATGGCACCAGCGTCACGTGAATAAACAGGCTGTTTTCCCTGCCGACTTCCAGTGAAATCTGGCGAACAGCCTCGATAAAAGGCTGCGACTCGATATCGCCGATGGTTCCGCCTATCTCCGTGATGACCACGTCAGCGCCGGTCTTTTTGCCGACACTGTATACAAAGGCCTTTATCTCGTCGGTAACGTGCGGGATTACCTGCACTGTGGAGCCGAGATATTCCCCGCGGCGTTCTTTATTCAAAACATTCCAGTAGACCTTTCCCGTGGTCAGATTGGAATATTTATTCAAATTTTCATCAATAAAGCGCTCATAATGTCCGAGATCCAGATCTGTCTCCGCACCGTCCTCCGTAACGTAGACCTCCCCGTGCTGATACGGGCTCATGGTTCCGGGATCAACATTGATATACGGGTCGAGTTTTTGCGCCGCGACCTTGTACCCGCGCGCCTTCAGAAGACGGCCGAGCGACGCCACCGTAATGCCCTTGCCAAGACCCGATACGACTCCGCCCGTAACGAAAATGTACTTTGTCATACTCTCCTCCTTTTATTCCCACTCCACAGATCCAGATTTGTTTCTCGTGTGAAATGCTGGTAAATTCAGCGTTTCTATTTTTTATTCTCCTTGAAACACCCTGTATTTCCTGTGCTTTTCGGAAAAATAGAATCATTCAGATAATTCTTTGATTCTATTCTTCTCTTATGATAATCAGACATCCACTTAGTTTTGAGATTCTTCCTCCTCGATTATTTTAACTAAATCATTCCACTCATCTTCTGATATTTCGCAAAAGATATTACCAAATTTAGTTTTGCTGTTTAAGTATTCTTTTGCCATCTCATATGAATTTCCAATAGTTTGCTTCTCACACCACCGCTGAAAATCATCATAAATTGCCGGATCTGCCGATTTTCTGTCAACAAAAACATAAGGATTTGCTTTATCTAAAAATCCCGACAATTCATCATTCTCATTTTCATGTTCATGCTCTAAGCATTCCAATGCTCTGTAAACAGCAATGTAAATTTTTTTAACACTTGTCATTTTTTCTTTCTCCAACTCGAACTATTCCTTGCATTATTCTTTAATCCGGTTTCAACATCAAACTCTCTTGGTATTTTGTTGACCCCACCATCTTGAATAATTGAATTCCTATGACTTACCCAGTCCTGGCTACCATCTTTGTTTATCTTTGCATTCCATTCAATTCCACGATTATCTTTTCCTATATGGTATTGCACATCATTTGCTAATTTCAACAGTCGTTCTCTGTTTTCCTTGGTGTCAGGAAGATGCCCTTCATCATCTCTCATGATATGTTTTGTTTGTGAATCATTTTCAGGGAATCTTACTTTCCCCTTCAATTCATCCGGGATATTGTCCGGGTTATCACCGTAAGTCCCTTTATATAAATCTGATTGTCCCGCCCCCATTAATCACCCCTCACTACGCTCGTCCAATCCGGATATTCTACAAATCTTGTATTAGGATATTTTTCTTCAATATGATTCGGCATCTTGCTATATACAAGAACAACTTCCGGCTCTAATTCTTCCATCATAGCGTCCATACCCGCCTCAAAATAATATCGATTTACTTTATCTTTTAACTGACCATAGCTTCCCACCGAAACAATAGAATGTTTTTCCACACCGGAGAAAGCAACCCGTTCAGGCAAAAACTTGCGCGTATAAGTTCTTTCATCGCCCCATCTGACACATGGAACGACATAAACTCCATGTTTTTGAAAGCAGTATCCGATTGCACGGCTACGATAGATGTTTGTAATCTGTATAGCCAACGGCATATCTCTGTATACAGAACAATCCGGCGAAATGAACCCCTGATATTTCTTTAGAATTTCAATATACTCATCCGGATGAACAAGAATATCTTTAAACTCGACATCATTTTCATACTCGCAAACCGCAAATGACTTCGGATCCGCTTTTTCCATTTTACTGAATGGTACCAGATTATTCGGAATAATAATCTTCTTTGGTTTCTTTATTATAGGCATTTCAAAAACACCATCGAACTCCGCACCAATAACGAGTTCCGGATTGCATCCGTCACTTAAGCATGCAGCATTTCTGACAGCACTGTCTACCACGCTTCTCTTTTTTGTGGTTCTACGTGTTCTTCTCGTCTTCTTTTCCTTCTCTTCTGACATTATATCCCCCATTGTGAATTACCACCTATTCATGTTCTTTTCAAACTTTTCTGTATATGCCGTTTTTAATTCATCTGCTGAAATACCATAGCAAAGCATTACATCATTGTAATACATGAGAACATCTGCCATTTCTTCAATTAAGTCATTTCTGAGTGTCCCATCTGAGCATACTTTTGTCCCGCCATTTTTCTTAACGATATCTATGACTTTTCCAACCTCTCCAACCATCCAGAGAAGTTTATTCTTCCCCGTTTCCGGGCCAATGGCTTCCCATTTGTCCTTATATTTATCTTGCAAATCTCTTTGCATTTCCTGCATCTCGTTTATGGTAAATCTTCCACCCTAATCACCTCTGTTATTTCTAATTATTTCACAAGCCATGATCCCTTTTTCTTAGAACCAATTCTTTCAATGACACCCTCGTCATGCAGATCCTTCATCAACATCTGGACTGTCCTTCTGGATCTGTCCATCATTTCAGATAACTCCACTTGCGTCAGCGACGGATTTTCCTTGAGAAGAAGCAATATATGTTCACGATCCGTCAACATACTTTTCTGCGCTTTATTTTGCGCTTTATTTTGCGCTTTATCAAAAGCAAAATTGAGATTCCACAAAGTAAGGAAGAAATTATATCCATCCGTGTAGAACACAGGTTTTAATTCTTCTTTATAGCGTTCCTCCGCTTCATAAGCGTCAAGAATTTTCTTAAAGCCACTGCCCCTTCGCTCCATAAGTCGCATTCTGCCGAAAACATCTGCAAGGATTGGGTTTCTTAGTTTTGACGGAACATGTCTTATATCAAGCAGCTGGACCTCCGAGCCATCAAACATTCCACCTGGGTTGGTGATAACCAGCCTATCATCATATATATCTACCTGACTATGAGCTCCAGTCTGTAAATAACTCCTATGAATGAGGGCATTAGCCAAGCCCTCCTCTATAGCTCTTTCTGGATAATCCGGCAATTCTACACGTTTATCTTTATCCTTACGCCACCCTTTTTTTGTATTGTTCTTAATAAAAGACATCGTGTTATCATATAACTCCAAAAGTCCTCCGGTATACTCGGCATCATCAAGTGCATCCTGCGCAGAATTTGCCTTTTCCAAACCATTCCACCTTGTACAAAATACTCTGGAGTGATGAATGTTCCACTGATCTGCAAAAAGGATTCCCGCGTTTGTCATTTGGCCATCTTCTTGCATAAGTCTAAAACTTACCAGATCATCATCGAGCGCTAAAGGCAATCTCGTCGCTTTAAGATATCTTTTTCGAAATGATTCAAATGTAAGCTTCTCCCTTGGAATATCCGATGCCATTGCATCATAAGATGTTCCCGTACTCTTTATAATAAATTCCGTAAGTTCAAACCCGGTAATTTCCTTTTTAACGCTACCCGTACGATAAAAGTATCTGCCGTGAAGATTCATCGGAAGCTTTGACTTCTTTACCTCAATCTGAATATACTTCTTTTTATCCTTTGTTTGTAAATTTACATCACATGTCATCCCGAATGCAGCAGTGATCTTATTAGGGATATCCTCCAGCAACTTTTTTACAGTCTTCGAGTCCAATCCCAACACATTACCATTATCATCTATACCAATGCATAACGTTCCTCCCTGTGCATTGGCATATCCGCAAATCCATTCCAAATATTTATCCTGCCAGGATTCTTTCCATTCAACAACCTGGCTTTCACTCTCTTCAATGATAGCGTCTATTCCTCGCATGATTACACCTCTTCTTTTAAAAAACCTTATATAAATATAGCATGATTGCGCTTTAAATTCAATTCTAAAGCGCAATCATTCGCGGAAATTTTTCGCTTTATGCGCTTTACATTTTCCCTCATACAAAATCAGTCTCCCTATCTTTGAAGAAATTGTAAAAATATCTCACATTTTCAAGTTCTGACCACTCGCAGACTCGATAGTCCGGCGTATCAAGGTTATAGATCTTTGCATCTAATGTTCCCAACATAAACGGCGAATGCGTTGCCACAACAAACTGGCACTCCAAGAATCTTGCCATCTTATTAATCTCTTTAGCCAATGAAACCTGTGCCATGGGCGATAGGGATACTTCCGGCTCATCCAAAAGATATAGCGCATCCAGTACCAACGCCTCCTCAAAAAACTGAAGCGCAATTTCTCCGTTTGAATACTTTTCTTGCGCAAACATAATAAACTCCTGTTGCTTCATGCCCTCATTAGACGCAAGATATTTTTCGGCCCCTACCTTTGTCATTCCTCTTTTTACATAGTCGTATACCATTCCATCCGACAGCACTTGCCGTTGCTGTATCTTTTTTATTTCACAAAGAATATCTTCGCTTTTAATATATCTGCTTTCTGCCGGAACGCCTAAAATCTCACGTCCATATTCATCATCTCCCAGACTGTATTGACACGCTTTTGAAAACCTGCCACAGTAATCTACAATGCCATAGGAATTCGATGTTGCATATTCTTTTCCTTTTAAACCCAATTTGTTTGCTATAATATTCAACAATGTGGATTTTCCAGAGCCATTGTTCCCATAGAAGATAGTGATTGTAGAAAAGATAAACGGCTCAATAACCTTCCCTCGGAACACATCATAAGGATAAATGTTAGGATTATTTACTCTCTCCTGACTAAGCTTAAAACTCAACAGGTATACCATACCTCTAACCCCTTCCCTTAAGAGTAAAATAACCATAGCAAATGATTTCTCTTCACTTGCCATGGTCATTATAACACATTTATCTCATAATAGCAAACATATGTTCTATTCCCATTCCACCGTCGCCGGAGGTTTTGATGAAATATCATAAACAACTCTGGAAACGCCGGGAACCTCGTTGGTAATGCGGCTGCTCGCCCGTTCCAAAACCTCATACGGCAGTCTGCTCCATTCCGCAGTCATAAAATCATCCGTTGAAACCGCCCTCAGCGCCACCGCGTATCCGTAGGTTCTGGCGTCTCCCATGACGCCTACGGTGCGTGTGTCCGTCAGAACGGCAAAATACTGGTCGGGTTTTGCTCCGGCGCGGCTCTTTTCAACTTCTTCTCTGAAAATCGCGTCCGCTTCCTGCAGGGTTTTTATCTTGTTCTCGGTGATTTCGCCTACAATACGTACCGCCAGCCCGGGGCCGGGGAAAGGCTGCCGCATAACAAGCTGCTCCGGCAGACCCAGAGACAGACCCACGCTACGCACTTCGTCTTTAAAGAAATCCCTGAGCGGCTCAATCAGTTCGTCAAAGGAAATCACGTCAGGCAGGCCGCCCACGTTGTGGTGGCTCTTTATCACAGCCGACGCGCCCTTGCCGCTCTCGATAACGTCGGGATAAATGGTTCCCTGCGCCAGATAATGGACATGACCTATCTTTTTGGCTTCAGCTTCAAAAACGCGGATAAACTCCTCGCCGATTATCTTTCTCTTGTGCTCAGGCTCCGTTACGCCGGTAAGTTTTTTAAGAAAACGCTCCGCGGCATTTACGCGGATGAGGTTGACTCCGAGCTCGCGTCGGAAGGTCTTTTCGACCAGGTCGCCTTCGCCCTTTCGCAGCAGACCGTGATCGACAAAAACGCAGGTCAGATTTTCGCCCACCGCTCTGTGAAGTATCACTGCCGCGACCGAGGAATCCACGCCGCCTGACAGCGCCAGCAGAACCTTTTTGCCGGACAGCTCAGCGCGGTACCGCTCTATCATCTTTTCGGCAAAATCACGCGCGTCCCAGTCGCCTGCGCAACCGCAGACGGAAAACAGAAATCCACGCAGAATCTCGCGCCCGTACTCGGTATGAGTCACCTCTGGATGAAACTGGACTGCGTATATCTTTCGGCTTTCATCGCGCATTGCTGCGCAGGGGCATTTTTCAGTAAAAGCCGTTATTTCAAAGCCCTCCGGCACTTTGCTGACATAGTCCGTGTGACTCATCCAGCAGATACTGCTCGCAGGCACGTCTGTGAAAAGCGTATCCGGCCGGACGGTCAAAGCAGTCTTTCCGTACTCGCTCGAATGCTCCGCGCCGGAGACGGTGCCTCCCGCCATCCAGGCAATCAGCTGCATTCCGTAGCAAATGCCGAGAATCGGCACGCCCAGCTCCAGTATCTCCGGATCAAAATGCGGCGAGGCAGGGTCATACACGCTGTTCGGACCGCCGGTGAAAATGATTCCGCTGTAGCCTGCGGCCCTGATATCCGAAACCGTAACCCCGTCGTACGGCTTGATTTCGGCATAGACATGCTGTTCACGTACTCTGCGGGCAATCAGCTGATTGTACTGTCCGCCGAAATCCAAAACAAGAATTTTGTCCATTTATATCCGCTCCTCAGAGTTCAATATTAACTTCGGTCTCGCGGGCGTCCTCGATGACCG
>JAFTAU010000019.1 GCA_017455435.1 Lachnospiraceae bacterium
GTGGGGTGTAACATATGTTTGACAAACCTACATAAAATCCGGCTAAATATCAAGCCCTCTCCCCAATCCGCCTCACTGCTTCCACAATTTCGTCATCCGGGGAGGTGAATAACACAAATGGACTGTCCCTTTGTATTATTTTAGAGAGTGCTGTAGGGCATGTATCTCTGTAGCACTCTCACAAAACCGAAGTATTCAAATAATCAGGAGTGCTGTGGGGCATGTGCTTTTATAGCACTCTCTTGAAAATGAGTTTAACGAATAGTTGGGAGTGGCAGAGCGATACATACCTTATAGCACTCTCGAAAGCGCTTGTATCTCCACTACTCAAAGAGTGCTATAAGGCAACATATCTCTCAGCACTCTATTTTAGCCAATAAAAGACAAAAAAAAGAGAGTGCTGAAAAGCAACATGCCGTACAGCACTCTCAAAGTATTCGTTTTTTTATAAAAAGCCGTACTTTAACGAATAGTTGTATGTTAAAAGCGGATTTCTTTAGTCGGAACCTCTCCTCAAACCGCCTCACCGATTCAGCCATCTCCTCGTCTGCAACACAAGGGGACAGTCCCCTTTGTGTTGCATCACCGGCGGCCGGTTATCAGGTCGTAGCTTTCCGCTATCATCAGTTTTATGTCACTGTCCGGTATGCTGCCGTCCAGAATAATTGTGTTCCAGTGGTCTTTGTTTTGATGGTAACCCGGGATGACAGATTTGTAATAGTCGCGCCAGAAAAGAGCCTTTATCGGATCGCATTTGACATTGAGATTGATATAGCCGTCCTTTTCGTAGGTCCACAAAAAAGCTTTTTTATTGACTTTATATCGCACAAGCTGCCAGTTTTCGTCATGAAAAGGCGCGTCCCGGTAAGTGTCCGGAAACGACAACCCGTACTTTAGCGCCTGCTCTCTGGTTTTGAACATAATAAAAAGCCTTTCGAATAATATAACTGATTTTATCAAAAAACGGACGGTAAATCCATAGTATTGATTGTCTGTGTCCGCAAGAAAAAGGGCGCCGACGGCGCCCCGAAATAATTGGTTAAATCTTATTTGACAGTCAGGCTCTCCATGATGGCCATAACGTCGGCATCCTCAAAGGAAACGCCGGGCGTTCCGTCCATATCAACGGGGATGTCAACCTGGAAGCATGACGAGTCAGTCACAGGAATATAAACATCCTGATGAGTCCAGCCGGTGGAATCCTTGCAAGTAAATGCAGTAACCTTCTGTCCGTTTACGGTTACGTCGATGGGGGTGACTTCCTCATAGAAGATATCCAGATATTCGGCCTGCTCCTCCGCACCTTCTTCCGCATAGTAAGTGACGTACACGGTAGGCTTTGTGAAAGCATCAAACTCCGCTTCTCCGCCCTTGATCATTCCGTAATAATCGGTTCTGATGGGATAATTGCCCTCGGCGTCCTGCTCTCCGAACGCATCGGTCATGGGGAGCTTCATCCAGCCCGTGGGAACGAATACGGTGAAATCTCCAACGTCAACCGTTTCTCCGTTAGTCGCTTCCTGCTCCTGTGACTCAGGCTCGCCGGTCTCAGCGGAATCTCCGCTGGCAGTAAGGCATCCGGTAATAACCAGGCAAAGTGCCATTAAAAGCGCCAATCTCTTCTTCATTGTTTTCTCCTTTCATGGCAAAAACATGTTTGTTTTTGTACAGTATATCACCCAAATGGGTACACAACAAGAAAAAATGTCACCGTTTTTCGAGCGCCTTGTTTATCGGCACGGATATTAATGTGCAGGCTATTACCGCAATTATTGAGTTCGGAATCATATATGAACCATTATAAAGCACGGAATAGAGAGCCGGAGATGTCATAGTGATGTCGAAAAACTTTTCCGGCATATATTCCGCATAAATAGTAACGCCCGAAATAAAATGCACCGCAAATCTTCCAATGCATCCGAGAAGCGCTGCAACAGTGGAAAAAGGCACGCTGTATTTTGCTTTATGAACAAATCCCCCGATGCCGACCATCATATAAGCAAGAGAATAGTCCAGAAGCATTGACTGCCAGTTCACCGCAAAGCCTTCCGCGAGAAAGAATTTCAGCGTTCCGAAAATAAGGCCGGCGCCCATTCCCCACAGGCCGCCCCTCCTGATTGCATACACAATAAGCGGAATCATAACCAGATCGATAGAACCGCCGAAACCGCCCCACGCAAAACCGACCGGTATTTTAAGATAACTCAGACCGATTGCGAGTGCGATAATTATTGCGCCTTCTGTGATTTTTACCAGCTGCTTGTTTTTCATATTCGCGTCCCTCCAAAATAAAAAACGCTGCCAAACCAATGACAGCGTAATCCTTTGCAAATCAAAAAAGCCTTTCCTACGCCGGCATTATCCGGATCAGGTCTAAGGGTCGAAGCCGAACTTCCTCTCAGCAATTAAGCTCCCCTTTGCTTGATAAACCAAGTATAAATTATTATTCTGAAAAGTCAATATGATTACTTGTAAATATCTCTTCTGTTGTAATTGTTTAATTCACGTCCACCACAACAAACTCCGAGCGGCAGCCGGTTTTGAATATCAGCTCCCAGTCTGAAATACCGCTGGTCACGATAAAATCAGTACCGTCCGTATGCCTGATTCCGTAGAGCATATCATTCATACGCATCAGGCTCATTATCAGGTCCAGTCCCAGCAGCTGACCGCCGTGCGTATGGCCCGAAAGCACCAGATCCACGCCCGACTGCGCCTCCGCGTCGTAATCTGCGGGCTGATGGTCTATCACTATCATGTATTTTGACGGGTCGAGCCCGCTCGTAAGCTCCCCGATCTCTGCGCGGCCGCTGCCAAAGGTGCTCTCGCTCTTGTCTCTGCGGCCTATCACGTAAAACAACTCGTCAACAAGCACCGCCTCGTCGCTGAGAATAGTCACCCCGTTTTCAAGCAGTTTTTCTTCGAGGTCGGCGGCACCGAAATCACGATATCTGAAATAGCCTCTGTCGTGATTGCCGGAGGCATAGAAGACTCCGTACCTGCTCTCAAACCTGCCCAGCGCCTCGCAGCACTTTACCATATCCTCACGGGTGGTATCGTCATCCACAAAATCACCTGCAATAATCAGCAGATCCGGCTGCGTCTTCTGAATCTCGGCAAGATGCCTTGCAAATCCGTCGCCGTCAAAGGTAGCGCCCACGTGCGAATCCGCGAACATCGCCACACGCAGGCTGCAGCCGAGTTTTTCCGAGCTGACGGAGTAATCCTTTTCCCAAACGCAAAACGCAAAATACGCTCCCGCGGCAAAATAAGCCACCGTTATCAGAATGGCGCAAACTCCGGCATAGTAGCGCTTTGCCGGCTTTTTTCTGATTATTTTGACAATAAAAGCGGCAAAATCACAGAGCAGAAAGAAAATGGCCAGATGCAGCAGAATAACCGCCGTATTCATATACCCGATAATGAAATACAGCGGAACAAAAACGGCGGCGAGAATCAGCAGTCCAATCAGAAACCCGCGAAAGCGTCTGCCGCCGGAAATCCGCCTGACAAAACCGAACCGAGAAAAGCGGGTCGCGGTATATGCCGCGGACCCGCCCGCAAAAACAATTATTAATAAGAGAATAACAACCCAAAATGTCATCGGATTACATCATTCCGTCCATTCCGCCCTGGGGCATCGGAGGCTGGGGCTCCTTGATAGTGGAGACTACAGACTCGGTGGTGAGCAGGGTCGAAGCCACGGAAGTAGCATTCTGAAGGGCAGATCTGGTGACCTTTGCAGGATCCAGAATGCCGGCCTTTATCATGTCGACATACTCTTCGTTCAGAGCGTCAAAGCCTACGCCGGGTTTTGACTCCTTTACCTTGTTGACGATAACTGAGCCTTCCAGACCAGCGTTCTCGGCGATGGTGGCCATGGGGGATTCAAGTGCCTTGAGAACTATCTCCGCTCCGGTCTTTTCGTCGCCGGCAAGAGTCTCGATGAGCTTTTCAACGTCCTTTGCAGCATGGATATAAGCCGCGCCGCCGCCGCATACAATGCCTTCCTCTGCGGCAGCCCTGGTAGCCGAAAGAGCATCTTCCATGCGGAGCTTTGCTTCTTTCATCTCGGTTTCGGTGGCAGCACCGACCTTGATAACTGCTACGCCGCCCGCGAGCTTCGCGATGCGCTCCTGATATTTTTCCTTGTCGTAATCGGACTTGGTATTTGCCTCGAGATTGCGGATCTGAGCAACTCTGTCCGCGATGGCCTGCTTGTCGCCCTGTCCGTCCACGATGATGGTGTTTTCTTTTGTGGATTTTACGCTCTTTGCGCGGCCGAGCATATCGATGGTGGCGTCGCGAAGCGCAACTCCGATATCATCGGAAATAACCTGTCCTCCGGTCAGAATCGCGATATCCTGAAGCATTTCCTTGCGGCGGTCGCCGTAGCCGGGAGCCTTCACCGCGATGACATTGAACGTGCCGCGGAGCTTGTTTACGATAAGGGTGGTAAGAGCCTCGCCCTCTACATCCTCAGCGATAATAAGGAGTCTTGCTCCGGTCTGAACAAGCTGCTCAAGAATAGGAAGAATCTCCTGAATATTGCTGATCTTTTTGTCTGTGATAAGGATGTAGGGATCATCGAGAACCGCTTCCATCTTTTCCATATCGGTGCACATATAAGCGCTGAGGTAACCGCGGTCAAACTGCATGCCCTCTACCATTTCGAGCTCCGTGGTCATGGACTTTGACTCTTCGATGGTGATAACACCGTTTCCGGAAACCTTTTCCATAGCGTCGGCAACCATCGCGCCAACTTCATCGTCACCGGCGGAAATAGCAGCAACTCTGGTAACCTGCTCTTTACCCTCAATGGGCTGGCTCATCTTCGCGATAGCGGCAACAGCTGCATCCGTGGCCTTTTTCATACCCTTACGGAGAATGATGGGATTCGCGCCCGCGGCCAGGTTTTTCATACCGGCGTTTACCATGGACTGCGCCAGAACGGTAGCTGTGGTGGTGCCGTCTCCTGCCACGTCGTTGGTCTTGCTGGCAACTTCCTTTATGAGCTGTGCGCCCATGTTTTCGAAACCGTCAGCCAGCTCGATCTCTTTTGCGATGGTAACGCCGTCGTTCGTGATAAGCGGGGCGCCGAATGATTTTTCAAGAACTGCGTTTCTGCCCTTCGGGCCGAGAGTAACGCGGACGGTATCCGCGAGTTTGTTTACGCCGGCTTCGAGAGCCTTGCGCGCTTCAACACCGTATTTGATATCTTTTGCCATAATATGCCTCCTGAAAATTATTCGACTATCGCGATAATATCGCTCTGCTTTACTACTATATACTCTTCGCCGTCAAGCTTTACCTCGGTGCCGGAGTACTTTTGGGTGATAACGAGATCTCCCTCTTTAACCTGCATTGCAACTTCCTTTCCATCGACAACGCCGCCGGGACCCACGGCGACAACCTGCGCCTGCTGGGGTTTTTCCTTTGCGCTGCCCGCGAGAATGATTCCGGATTTGGTCGTCTCTTCGGTTTCAAGCTGTTTTAATACTACCTTGTCACCAAGCGGTCTTAACTTCATGATGAATCCTCCTTATATTAAATGATATTATTTTTGGTGTTTAGCACTCTTTGCTCCTGAGTGCTAATCGCTTCGCTCATAATAACACTATGCCTTTCCGATTGCAACCGCTAAATTATTAAAAAACTATAATCTTGCCTTAATAATTTTTTCCCTTTATAAACTTGCTTCAATAATATATAATGGCTTCAGAGTTACAAATATTATTAACGGAGGAATTATCATGGCTAAATGTAAATTATTCAAACTTGCCGGACTGTCCGCACTGGCCGGCGCGGCTTTTGTTCTTTTCAAAATAGGCGACAAAAAACTCAAAGAAACCGGAGAGTCCGAGAGGGATCTTCAGGACGATTTTGAAGAGACAGACGAACCTGCCGAAGAGACCGAGCAGGGACTTATGGGCACCGCGAAGGACATCGTCGGAACGGCGGTAAACGGTTTCGCGTACTTCGGGAAAGCCGTAAAGGCCGGATTCGGTGAGACCGCACAGAAGGCAAAGGGCGCTTACGGAGAGTACAAAGAAGACCCCGAGGCCTTTAAAGAAAAAGCAAAGGCCAAAGCCGCCGAGACAAAAGACAAGGTCACAGGCTTTGCCGCCGGAAAGTTTGAAGACGTAAAAGAATTCGCCAAAGAAAAAATAGACAATCTCAGGGACGCGGAGCCCGATGAAGAGAGCGAAGAAGCCGCCCCCGAGGGAGCGACCGAATAATCAAAAATCTACATATTGGAATTGTGGTACTTTTTATCGTAAGTGACCTCGGTTCCGAACCACGCCGGAGGCTCAAAGCCTTCGGCTTTTTCTATTGATTCAAACTCCACCTCTGCCATCCACAGACCGGGATTAGGGTTTTCGAACAAATCCAGCTCTATCAGATACTCTTCGCCGGCAGAGCAGTATGGAATCAGATGCCTGGTCTTTCGGATGATTGTTCCGTCCGCCTTGGCACGGAGCGTTTTGTAGGCCTCTGCCGTCAAAGGCAGATTATATTCTTCACGCGCCATCATTCCGCCGCCCTTATATGTCAGATAATAATCATCATTTGCACGCCGCACGCGGACAACGGGCTTCCGGCACAGATACGCCTGCTCGATAACGAGCTTTTCCGCTGCCTGCGCCTCCGCCGGCACTTCTTTTATGAGAAATTTTCTTTCTATTTCCATGTCTTTCACCCGTGAAGATCGTAGTAAAACATATATTGCTGCAAAATCCCGGCATAGCCGGCGTACTTCTCAAACGGGAAGCCCTGCGGATAATGCGCCGCAAGAACCTGCGCTATATGGGTATCTATCGGAAAAGCCTCCACGTGGTGCAGCCCGAAAAGGCAGACGCAGTCAGCCACTTTTTTTCCGATGCCGTAAACCTGCAGAAGTCGGGCTCTGGCGCTGTCATAATCCAGCTTTATAAGTTCTCCAGGTTCCAGCCCGCCGCTCACAACCTCTCTCGCCGCCGCTACTATATACTTGCTCCTGTAGCCGAGCCCCAGCTCCATCAGACCGTCCGGTGCGAGCGCGGCCAGCGCCTCCGCAGGCGGGAACGCATGATATCCGCCGCGGTCCTCGCCGTATTTTTCGCAGATTGCTTCTACGCATTTTTTTATGCGCGGAATATTATTCTGCTGGGAAATAATAAAGGTAATCAGCATCTCCCACGGGTCCTGCCGCAGGATCCGTATCCCGGGGCAGCAGGCCGCGGCGTTTTTCAGATAATCATCCTGCGGGTCTATCGATTCAATTATTTTCCCGTAGTCTGTATCCAGATCAAAATAACCGCGCCAGAAAGCGTCAAACTCAGATTCGCTGCAGTCAAAAAAGAACCGGCTGCCGCACTGCGCCGCGTGCAGCTTTTTATCCGCGGCTATGATTTCAAAATAATCCACGCCATCATCCGGCGCGGTCTCCGCTGCAAAAGCCTCAGGCGCCCTGTCAAGCTGCTTCATGCGAAAGCACTGACCGGAAACCGCTATCTCCTTCAGGCTGAAACTTTCTATGATTTCGTGAGTCATAGGACGATTATACTTGAAATGAAAAAATTTGAAAAGAGGGGTTGACTTTGTCGCTTTAAAGTGGTAAAGTGCGCTCATAATCATTTTTGATGAGATAAAGGAGATTTTTCATCATGAAGAAATTTGTATCAATTATTCTTGCAATGCTTCTCGTTTTGGGTCTTGCCGCTTGCGGCAACGAAGCCGAAACTACCGCTGCTGCCGGTGGCTCTTCCGCTGCCGACGCTTCGCAGTCAGACGACGAAGTATTCGTCGTAGGTATCTGCCAGCTTGTTCAGCACGCGGCTCTCGACAGCGCTACTCAGGGCTTCAAGGACGCCCTTATCGAGGCTCTCGGCGACAAGGTCGAGTTTGATGAGCAGAACGCTTCCGGCGAGGCTGTAAACTGCACTACCATTATCAACGGATTTACCGCGAAGGGAGTCGACCTCATCATGGCGAACGCTACTCCCGCTCTTACCGCCGCCGCGGCAGCTACAAAAGAAATCCCGATTCTCGGCACCAGCGTTACTTCTTACGCCGCCGCCCTTGAGATCGACGATTTTAACGGCATTGTAGGCGGAAATATTTCCGGTACCTCGGATCTGGCCGACCTCAAAGAGCAGGCCGCTCTGTTCCCCGCATGGCTTCCTGAAGCAAAGACTGTCGGTCTGCTTTACTGCTCCGCTGAGGCGAACAGCATTTATCAGGTAGAGGTCGTTGAAAAAGAGCTTGCCGATATGGGCATTGCCACTCAGAGATTTGCTTTCACTGATACCAATGACGTCGGTTCCGTGACTCAGGCCGCTTGCGACGCCTGCGACGCGCTCTACATTCCCACCGACAACACCGCCGCTTCTAACACCGAAGCCATCGCCAACATCACCATTCCCGCCAAGACTCCTGTTATCGCGGGCGAGATGAGCATCTGCAAGGGCTGCGGTCTTGCTACCCTTTCCATCGACTACTATGACCTCGGTGTTGCCACCGGCAAGATGGCCGCCAAGATTCTTACCGGAGAAGCCGACATCTCCACCATGGAGATTGAATATGCTCCGAATCTTCAGAAATACTACAACGCCGCTATGTGCGAAACCTTCGGAATCACCCCTCTTGAAGGCTACGAGGCACTTACCGACTGATTCTGACTTCAGTTATTAATAGCAATTCCCCTGTTGCCTCACGATCCTCTGCGGGAAAGTGGGGCAACAGAAACGAAAAAAGAAATATAGAGGTTAATATGGGTTCATTATTAAACGCTCTTCCGGGCGCCGTTTCGCAGGGTCTCATCTGGGGCATTATGGCTATCGGCGTCTACATCACATTCAGGGTTCTTGACGTGGCCGATTTGACGGTAGACGGCTCACTGGCCACAGGCGGAGCCACCTGCATTATGCTTATCAGAGCCGGATTAAATCCCTGGATTGCTCTGCTGGCAGCTTTTGCCGTGGGAATGGCGGCCGGTTTTATCACCGGAATCCTTCACACAAAATGCGGCATTCCGGCCATTCTCTCCGGTATCCTGACGCAGCTTTCTCTTTATTCAATCAACCTGCGTATCATGGATTCAAAGGCAAACCAGCCCGTCAGCGTGGACAAATACCCGCTGCTCATTTCATCCAGACACGTGAGTGAATTTTCTATTGAGAATCCTATACTGCTGATGATTATTTTTTCAGCAGTCGTCATCTCCGCTCTCTACTGGTTTTTCGGAACGGAAAAAGGCTGCTCGGTGCGTGCCACCGGAGCTAATCCCAACATGGCGAGGGCGCAGGGCATCAACACCAATTCCAACATCATCCTCGGTCTGATGCTCAGCAACGGCCTGGTAGCCACATCCGGCGCACTGCTCGCGCAGTTCCAGGGCTCTGCCGATGTCAATATGGGACGCGGCGCCATCGTTATCGGTCTGGCCGCCGTCATTATCGGCGAGGTCGTCTTCGGAAAGATTTTCAAATCCTTCTGGCTGACGCTGCTGGCCGTCGTAATCGGTGCGGTTCTGTACTACATCGTATTGCAGATAGTCTTGATGTTGGGGCTCAACACCAACGACCTCAAGATGATTACCGCCATTATCGTGGCCGTATTCCTCGCAATTCCTTTCTGGAAAAACAAGCTGGCTGGAAAACGGCTCGGCAAAAAGGAGGTGTCCGGGGATGCTTGAACTTATTAATGTAAACAAAACCTTTAATATCGGCACCGCAAACGAGAAAAAAGCGCTGGACAATCTGTGTCTGAAGCTCAAAGACGGCGATTTCGTGACCGTCATCGGCGGAAACGGCGCGGGCAAATCCACGATGCTGAACGCCATCGCCGGCACTTTCAGAATTGACAGCGGCAGCATTATTCTGGACGGCAAGGACATCACAAATCTTCCCGAGCACAAACGCGCGGCCTTCCTGGGCAGAGTTTTCCAAGATCCGCAAATGGGCACCGCTCCCTCCATGATGATAGAGGAAAATCTGGCTCTGGCGGCCAGACGCGGTCAGAAGCGCGGACTTTCGTGGGGTATCACCGCCACGGAAAGGGCCGGCTACCGTGAGCTTCTGGAGAGCTTCGGGCTGGGTCTGGAAGACCGTATGACCACAAAGGTAGGAATTCTATCCGGCGGTCAGAGACAGGCGCTTACGCTGCTTATGGCGACGCTCAAAAAGCCTCAGTTCCTGCTGCTTGACGAACACACCGCCGCCCTCGACCCCAAAACCGCCGAAAAGGTTTTGGACCTTTCCGAGGAAATCGTTCAGCGCGATCACTTGACCACACTGATGATCACTCATAATATGAAAGACGCCATCAGGCACGGAAACCGCCTGATTATGATGGACGAGGGACATATAGTTCTGGATATCTCCGAAGACGAAAAGAAAAACCTCACCGTGGCCGACCTTTTGCAGAAATTCAGCATGGCGAGCGGTCACGAAGAAACGAACGACAAGCTGCTGCTCTCCTGAAAAGAGCAAAAATGATATAAAGCCCGCTTCCATTTTGTGAAACGGGCTTTTATAATGGTATTATCCAAAAAAGGTTTTTGAAAAATGATAAAAGCGTCGGAATCAATCAATAAAACACTATGCGAAATAAAACCGCTTAATGCGGCTGCTATGGAGTCTGCCGCGGCGCGTCAGGCGGCGCTGGCAAAGCCGCCCGGAAGTCTGGGTAAATTAGAGGAGATTTCGGTCAGGCTTGCCGGAATTACAGGCGATATAACGCCTCATATAGAGAAGTGCCGCGTCATAGTGATGTGCGCGGACAACGGTGTCTGCGTGGAGGGCGTTTCCTCCGCTCCTGTCAGCGTAACGGCGGCGCAGGCGATCAATATGACCCGACGCCTCACGGGGATGTCTTCCATTGCCGCGTATTTCGGAGACGACGTGGACGTGGTGGACGTGGGAATATCCTCTCCGTATAACTGTCCGGAGATTTTTAACGCAAAAATCAGA
>JAFTAU010000020.1 GCA_017455435.1 Lachnospiraceae bacterium
CAGAAACAGGGAAATCGCAGAGATGAATGCTCTCCGGCGCACCAGCGAAAGATGTGCGGACAAGGTTCTGATAGATGTCCTCGGTGATAAACGGCACCATCGGCGCGGCCAGCTTTGAGAGTGTGACCAGCGCGGTATACAGCGTCATGTAGGCGTTTATCTTGTCCTGCTCCATGCCGCCCGCCCAGAATCTCTCACGGCAGCGGCGGACATACCAGTTGCTCATATCGTCGGTGAACTGCATCAGCGCCCTGGCAGTCTCGGGAATCATGTAATTCTCAAGATTCGTGTCGACTGTCTTTATCAGGGTGTTGAGCTTTGAAAGGAGCCATTTGTCCATCACGGACAGTTTTTCATATTCCAGCCTGTAATTCGCGGCATCAAAGCCGTCTATATTCGCGTAGAGTACAAAGAAGGCGTAGGTGTTCCAGAGGGTGCCGAGGAACTTGCGCTGCCCCTCCACTACGGCCTTTCCGTGGAAACGGTTAGGCAG
This sequence comes from Lachnospiraceae bacterium, assembly GCA_017455435.1. Lineage (GTDB taxonomy): Bacteria > Bacillota > Clostridia > Lachnospirales > Lachnospiraceae > UBA3774. The sequence goes on from JAFTAU010000020.1 coordinate 494, forward strand.
CCAGGGGGCGCTGTTGATGTAAAAATACCAGCGAATCGCGTCGGCGCCGTAGGTGGTGAGCGCTTCCATGGGATCTACCGCGTTGCCCTTGCTCTTGCTCATCTTCTGGCCGTTTTCGTCCTGAACGTGCCCCAGCACGATGACGTTGCGGTACGGAGCTTTGTTGAATACCAGCGTGGAAATGGCCAGCAGACTGTAAAACCAGCCTCTGGTCTGGTCGACCGCCTCGCTGATGAAATCCGCGGGGAAGTTCTTTTCGAAAATTTCTTTGTTTTCAAATGGATAGTGATACTGCGCAAAAGGCATGGAGCCGGAATCAAACCAGCAGTCGATGACCTCCGGCACGCGACGCATTGTGCCGCCGCATTTAGGGCATTTCAGAGTTACATCGTCTATGTAGGGGCGGTGCAGCTCGATGTCCGCGGGGCAGTTCTCCGACATTTCACGCAGCTCTGCCACGGAGCCTATGCTGTGACGGTGTCCGCAGGAGCATTCCCAGATATTGAGAGGCGTTCCCCAGTAGCGGTTGCGGCTGATGCCCCAGTCCTGAACATTCTCCAGCCAGTCGCCGAAGCGGCCCTTGCCGATGGATTCCGGAATCCAGTTTATGGTGTTGTTGTTCGCTATCAGGTCTTCTTTGACCTCGGTCATCTTGATAAACCAGGACTCGCGGGCGTAATAGATGAGGGGCGTATCGCAGCGCCAGCAGTGCGGGTAGCTGTGCTCGAACTTGGGCGCCGCGGCCAGCAGACCGGCCTCTTCCAGTGCTTTCAGAATCATCGGGTCCGCTTTTTTGACGAAAACGCCGTCCCAAGGGGTGCCGCCGCACATTTCGCCTTTTGCGTCAACCAGCTGCACCAGCGGCAAATCATATTTGCGTCCCACCTGAGCGTCGTCCTCGCCGAACGCCGGCGCGGTATGTACTATGCCCGTGCCGTCTGTGGTGGTAACGTAATCCGCGCAGGTGATATAGAATGCTTTTTTGCCCTTTGTGTCGGCATAGGGGAATAGCGGCTCGTATTCCATATACTCAAGCTCGCGGCCGGTGTATTTTTCGATTATCTCATATTCCTCTCCGAGAACCTGCTGCAGCAGCGCCTCAGCGAGAATGTAGGTATATTCTCCGCTTTTGACCTTTACATAGGTGATGTCCGGATTTACGCAGAGAGCCACATTGCTGGGCAGCGTCCAGGGCGTCGTGGTCCAGGCGAGATAGTATGTGCCATCATCCATTTTGCTTTTGAATCTGACGATGGCGGAGCGTTCCTTTACGTCTTTGTAGCCCTGAGCGACCTCGTGACTGGAAAGAGGGGTGCCGCATCGCGGGCAATAAGGAACGACCTTGAAACCCTTGTACAGCAGGCCGCGATCATAAATCTGCCTGAGCGCCCACCAGACAGATTCGATGTAGTCGTTTTCGTAGGTAACATAGGGATTATCCATATCGGCCCAGAAACCGACTTTTCCGGAAAATTCCTCCCACATACCCTTGTATTTCCAGACGCTTTCCTTGCATTTTTCGATAAATGGAGCCAGACCGTACTGCTCTATCTGCTCCTTGCCGTCCAGACCCAGCAGCTTTTCGACCTCGATCTCCACGGGCAGACCATGGGTATCCCAGCCGGCTTTCCGCGGGACGTCGAAACCTTTCATGGTGCGGTATCTGGGAATCATGTCTTTTATGACACGCGTCAGAACGTGACCGATGTGCGGCTTTCCGTTCGCGGTGGGCGGGCCGTCATAGAACATATACTCCGGGCAGCCTTCACGCTCCCTGATGCTCTTTTCGAATATTTTGTTATCGTTCCAGAATTTTTCGACCGCGTTTTCGCGTTCCACAAAATTCATGTCGCTCGAAACTTTTTTGTACATAACATACGTCTCCTCAAATCGTAGCTTAATCAGCCCGCGCGTCCGCGCAGACCAAAATATTTTACCTTTTTTCTCCTCCAAAAGCAATATAATCCAATAACTTTGAGTTATTGATATTTTTGTGGAATGGTATTATAATTCTCTGCGTCGTATTCTATTATCGGAGGGAAACCATGGCACGAATGACTTATCGTATAAAAGTAGCTGGAGTCGAAAGAGATCTGCCCCTTTGCAAGTTAAATGACAACATGATGATCGGCGCGTTCGTTATCTTCGGCGATACTGAACTGACGTGCGCCTGCGCAACGGAGCTTCTTAAACTGGCTCCCGATTTTGATTATATGATCGCTCCGGAAGCCAAGTCCATTCCGCTCATTCACGAGATGGCCAGGCAGAGCGGCCGCAGCAAATATATGCTGGTTCGCAAGGTGCCGAAATTCTATATGGACGGAGTGTTCTCGGTGGACGATACTTCCATCACCACGGCCGGCATTCAGAAGCTGTATCTTGACGGCGCTGACGCAAAGCTGATGAAAGGCAAGAAAATGCTTATCATAGACGACGTAGTCTCCACCGGCGGTTCGCTGTCAGCGGTAGAGGAACTGGTAAAGCTGGCCGGCGGAGAAATCGTGGGCAAGATGACTATACTGGCCGAGGGCGACGCCGCAAAGCGCGATGACGTTATCTTCCTGCAGAAGCTCCCTCTGTTCAACATCGACGGAACGCCGATAGAGTGAGGGGATGGGGCTTTTTATACGAAGGTTAACCCATTGAAATAATTTAAAGTTGTCCGCCTTTGTCACAAAGTTTTGTGTTATAGTATATGCGTCGGGAAGTGGATAAAAACCGGCGGCTGAAAGATCACAACTAAATATCTCGGGACTTCCTTCGGGAGCCCGCTTTACGCAGAGTGCATATCGCCTCTGCGTTTTTATTGGAAAATATCCAATAAAGGGACATTTTGCCGCGCGGCCTTCAGGAATCGGCGCGGCGCCCGTCCC
>JAFTAU010000021.1 GCA_017455435.1 Lachnospiraceae bacterium
CCGGAGCAGACCGCGCAGGCGATCTATCAGGATATCTATGATTTTGCCAATTACGCGTTCAATAAAGCTCACGCCGTTTCCTATGCGGTGGTAGCCTATCAGACGGCCTATTGCAAGCGGCACTACGCAAAAGAATATATGGCGGCGCTGCTCTCAAGCGTACTCGATTATTCCGATAAGGTCAATGAGTATTTTGCTGAGTGCAAGGAGAACGGAATCGCGTTGCTGTCCCCTGACGTCAACCACTCCTTTGCCGGCTTTACTGTGGAAGAGGGGGGGATTCGGTTTGGCCTTGCCGCAATCAAGGGTGTTGGCAGGGGCTTGATTTCCCGTATGGCGGAAGAGCGGGAAAAGGGAGGCCTCTTTTCAAATTTCCGGGATTTCTGCCGCCGCATGGACGGCATGGATATGAACCGGCGCGCCATTGAGAATCTGATACGCGCGGGCGCTTTTGATTCCATGGGCTACAAGCGGTCGCAGCTCATTCAGGTGTACGAGAGAGTCCTGTCCGGAATTGCGCAAAGCAACCGCAGCAATCTGGATGGCCAGATGGACTTTTTCGGGGCGGCTTCTGCTTCGCCGGGCCGCGAAGAACTTGAATTGCCGGATATTCCCGAATACTCTCCCGTTGAACGGATGGCCATGGAGAAAGAGACGACCGGCTTATACCTCTCAGGCCATCCGATGGATGCGTATCGGGATGTGGCGAAGGCCTCCGGCGCGGTGCCGATCGGTAAAATTCGCGCAGATTTTGCGGCTGAAAGCGGTCCGTCAATCTTTTCCGATGGGCAGCAGGTGATACTGGCAGGCGTTGTTTCCTCCAGTAAGACAAAAACTACGAAAAAGAACACCCTCATGACCTATGCCACGTTGGAGGATGACACGGGCGCCATCGAGATGCTCTGTTTTGCGCGCTGTATCGAGAGGTACGGCAGCTATCTGGCGGAGGGGCAGGCCATTGTTGCGCAGGGACGTTTGTCGGTCCGTGATGAAAAGGCGCCGCAGCTCATGTGTGATTTTGCCCAGCCGCTTGCCGAAAGGGAAAAGCTGTTTGCCCGATCGCATCCGCAGATTCCGACAGACGGAAAAACGCTGTATTTGAGAATGCCATCCATGCAATCCCCGGAAATGGAGCATTTCCGCCGGGTTATTTATATGTTTGAGGGGCAAAAAAACCCGGTCAGAATCCGCCTTGCCGACACGGGGAAGCTGATCGGAACCAGTTGTGATCTTCACAATTCCCTGATTCAGGAGATGAGGGAAAAGCTCGGAGACGAAAACGTGGTCGTAAAATAGGGGACGGCATAATAAATGCCCATGCCGCGAACGGCCCCGCCATGAACGAAAGCTCTCCGTGGCATGGGCGTTTATCCAGCCATGTTTCCCGGCTGCCCCGCAAGGGGCGAGGGAAACGGCGATTAAAATATTATTATGGAAGCGAAGCGTTAGCGGAGCTTTCATAATAAATGCCCATGCCGCGAACGGTTCCGCCATGAACGAAAGCTCTCCGTGGCATGGGCGTTTATCCAGCCATGTTTCCCGGCTGCCCCGCAAGGGGCGAGGGAAACGGCGATTAAATTATTATTATTATGGAAGCGGAGCTTTCATAATAGAACGGGCTGAGGAGGGGATATCCCTCCTCAGCCCGTTAGTCTGCCGCCGCTCAGTCAGATAGTTTTTATCAGAAATTGGCGTTATTCCTTTTCCTGCGGAAACAGCAGCCGAATCATGCTGCCATACATCTGCTCCGGCGCCGCTTCAAAGCGCTTCACCAGATCGTTGGCTTTGACTCGGTCCGGCACTGTCAGCTCTGTCCGCCATAAGGAGCCGCCCTGCTCATCGTTGAAGCAGAGAATAACGCTGAATACGCCGCTGCTTCTTGGCACAATGGCGGATTGCACCTGGCGGTGCCGGACGATTGCCGCGTTCTGTTCTTTGACGAGCCGATCGGCGGTAAGGCGGACAGAATAGGGAAGCTCGTCCGCGCAGGCCCGGCCATTCTGGACGCCTCTTTCCGTGATGGCATAGAGCTCGTCGCTTGAACGCGTCATATGTCCTGTTTCAACGAGATAGTTCAGGCACTCGGAAAACTCAAAAAAATCGACGGCTGGATCGCACATGGTTAATTCCTGCAATACCTCGAAAGGGACCGGGGCGATCAGACGTTCGGAAATATATAAAATCAGGTATTTGATTTCCTCCTTGCTGCGGATAAAGCCGACCTGCACCATGATTCTGTCTCCTTTTCTGAATTGCTGGCTGTTTGTAGTATATCGTATGTTTTTCATTTTGTACAGCCTCTCTTTCTCACCTTTTGCAAAGCCGGGCATAGACTGAAATGAAAGGGCTTCTCTTTCAAAGTACTTAATTCAGGAGGTATCCGAACATGGCTGAAAAAGTGGCGGCCGGACCGATCAGCAACACAAACGGAGTCCGGGAAGCCGTTTGTATCCATACAAAAAAGATTTTTTCTTCCTGCCGGGACAAAGACTGCATCGAAGATCTCCGGTTTTACCCTACTCAGTCCGCACAGCAGGTGCTTGCCTCCGCGCAGGGCATTCGCGGCGGCAGCGCGGAGCTGCTCTATACCTTTGTAGATGTTGAACCCGTCAATTTCAACCGCGGTTATTATACGGTGGATATGCGTTTCTATTATAAAATCACGCTTCAGGCGCTCAGCGGCAGCACACAGAGGAGCATCACCAGCGCCAGAAGGAGGGAAGAGAGTCTGTGAGACCGGATCATCCTTTGGTCCCTCCTC
>JAFTAU010000022.1 GCA_017455435.1 Lachnospiraceae bacterium
AAAATGGATTGAAACCTTCAAATGACTTTTCAGAAAGCATATCACAATATCACCTTCAGTCTGCAAAGCCCGTGGCGTTCTTCGCGGACAAAGACGGACTGAGGGAGCTGTGGGAGCTTTTTCTTTGAAAAGGTTGTCGAGCCGTAGCAGGCGTTAAAGTTCGCCACCGGGAAGACCGCGTATTCGCAGTCGTCCTGCTTGTTTGCGTAGTAAAAGGCTGTCATATCCTCGGCGTAACGCCTCAGCTTGTCCGGAATATCCAGCGCCGTAAGCCTTTGCCTTATCTCTTCCGGCAGGTCTGGAAAATCAAATCCGAGCACGGTGAGCGCGTATCTTCGACCGTCGCTTACGGTTGCAAGAAGAGCGAAGACGATCCGAAGAAATGGGTGATCGACGAGCCGGCGGCGATTGTCGTGAAGAAAAACTATGGTCTGTGTCTGAACGGAAAAGGACCTCAGCAGATCATTCCGAATATGCATGAGCCGATCATATTCGAGGAACAGTGGCTTCAGGTTCAGAAGATACGGAAAAACCGTATCCGCCCGACCGCCACTGGTCGTACAGGTCTGTTTGCGGGAAAAGTCTTCTGCGCAGACTGCGGATCAAAACTTCATTTCTGCGCTGCGAAAAGTCTCCGCCCCGATCAGGAGTTTTACAGGTGCGCGAACTACAAGAACGGGCGGGGCAAATACCGCGGCGGCGCCTTTTGATACGTGTTTCTCAGCTCTGACTGTGCTCCCTGACGTGATTTTTGATAGCCTCAAAGGTTTTTTCGCTGATATAGTGCTCGATGCGGCAGGCGTCCTCTGTGGCAGTTTCCTCGTCAACGCCCAGATTCATGAGCAGCCGGCTGAGAAGCGTGTGCCGTTCGTAAATGAGCTTTGCCCTTTTTTCGCCCGCCTCGGTGAGCCGGATATAGCCCTGCGGATCGGTGACAACCAGTCCGTCTTTTTTGAGAATGCCGATGGCGCGGCTGACGGACGGCTTTGAAAAGCCCATATGCGCTCCAATGTCAACTCCGCGCACGGTCGAAGACTTTTGTGACAGAATATAAACGGTTTCGAGATACATTTCTCCGGATTCGCGTATGTTCATATTTTTCTCCCCGGCTGGTCAGCCGCTTTGCGCTCATCATAGCGTAAAAAAATCCATTTTTCAATATTTATATAATGTGGAAATTCTCAAAAAACTATTGACAAGTTAGCATGTGCTAATTACAATAAGGACGGTTAGGTGACGCTAACCAAATATTTTTAACATCCGGTTAGCCGCGGCTAATCAGAGACGGCAGGGGGGCGCTATGATACCGCTTTGTTTGGCAGAAAAAGGAGAACCTCAGATAATAAAAAAGATAGGCGGAAGCCCGGAGGTCAGGCAGCACCTCGAAAACCTCGGCTTTAATGTCGGTGGTGATGTTTTGATTGTAAATACTCTTGGTGAAAACATCATCGTCAAGGTAAAGGAAGCCCGCGTTGCGCTCAGCGACGGGCTGGCAAGAAAAATAATGGTTTGATCATAATGGGAGGAGGAAAAATCAGTGAAGACACTCAGAGACGTCAAAATCGGTGAGACCGCGACGGTCGTAAAACTCCACGGAGAAGGTGCGGTGAAGCGTCGTATTATGGATATGGGCATCACGAAGCATACCCCCGTCTATGTGCGAAAGGTCGCGCCGCTCGGCGATCCGGTCGAGATCACGGTAAGAGGCTATGAGCTGTCAATCCGCAAAGCAGACGCGGAAATGATAGAAGTCGAATAACCTCGTTTTTTTTCAGGCGAAGGTTAGCCTGTGCTAATCGCTCAAAGCTAAATCAAGCAGAAAGGAAGCAATGAATATGGATATCAGAATAGCTCTTGCCGGAAATCCCAACAGCGGCAAAACAACACTTTTTAACGCCCTGACCGGTTCCAACCAGTTCGTCGGAAACTGGCCCGGCGTCACAGTAGAAAAAAAGGAGGGCCGGCTTAAAAAGCATGACGGCGTGGTAATCACGGACCTTCCCGGTATTTATTCTCTTTCTCCCTATACTCTCGAAGAGGTCGTGGCGAGAAATTATCTGATTGGCGAAAGACCTGATGCGATACTGAACATCGTGGACGGCACAAACCTCGAGAGGAATCTCTATCTCACCACGCAGCTCACGGAGCTCGGTATTCCGGTGGTCGTCGCCATCAACATGATGGATATCGTGAAAAAAGAGGGCGACAAGATCAATATCTCCGAGCTTTCGCGTCAGCTCGGCTGCCCCGTCGTGGAGATTTCCGCGCTGAGGGAAAC